>JAIOSY010000133.1 GCA_021107375.1 Sulfurimonas sp. | reverse complement strand
TTTTAAAGCTCTGTAAAAACATGCAGCCATTCCAGTTCCACATGCCAAAGTTTCATCTTCAACACCTCGCTCATAAGTTCTAACTTTTAAGTTTTCACCATCTACAAAAGCTATATTCACATTTGCAGTGTATTTGTGACGAAGTTCTCTAGCTTCAAGGATATCAAACTCTTCTATATTTTGAGTAAGATTTACAAGATGAGGGACACCTGTATTTATCAACCACCAAGATTTACCATTATGAATTATCTCTTTTTCTAAAATATCTGGAGGAGTTAATTCACTTAAAACCATAGCTTTTTTTCTTCCATGACTTTTAGATACTTTTGCATTTATTACACCTGCTCCAGTTAAAAAACTCATCTTTGAAGGTGCTATCTCATTTATAAAAGCATAGTGAGCAGTTGCACGAGAGCCATTTCCACACATCTCAGCATAACTGCCATCGGAGTTGTAAAATTCCCACTCGAAATCATACTCGGCATGTGGGATTAGCACAATTAAACCATCAGCACCAACACCATCTTGACGATGACATACTTTTTTTGCAAATTCTGTTCTATCTTTTTTCTCTAAATCATGAAAAATTACAAAATCATTTCCATTTGCTGTATATTTTGCAAGTGTCATTTTTTCTCCAAATATTTATCTTTTATAATCTCTACAAAATCTTCAACCTCTTGTTGTAAATGTTTAAGATTTTTAGAATTATCAATCACCCAAGTAGCTTTAGCTTTTTTCTCATCTATTGGCATTTGAGTAGCTATTCTTTTTAATGATTCTTCCTCTGAGTATTTGTTTCTTTTTATAAATCTCTCAAGTTGAACATCACTTGGAGTATAAACTACAACAGAATCTTTTATGTTGTAAGCTCCATTTTCAAAAAACAGTGGAATATCTATAAGGTAAGGAAATTTAAAACTATCTTGCTTAATGCTTTGCTTCTCTATCTCAGCACGGATTTTAGGGTGTAAAAAATCTTCAAGAGTTTTCTTGGCATGTGGAGTTGAAAAAATCATATTTCCAAGTGAGGTTCTATCTACTTTATGATTATTTACATACTCTGAACCAAAATTCTCTTCAACCCAAGCATGTGAATCATCTAAAATTTTATGAGAAATACTATCTGCATCAATAACTCGCATCCCATTTAAAGCCATCAAAGATGCGACAGTACTTTTGCCAGTAGCAATCCCACCAGTTAAAGCTATCGCATATTTAAAAGCCATTAGTTTTTAATAATCCCTAAATACTCTTTACGAATATAATTAGGCATTGCAAAAGCACCAAGATGAATATCACAGTTATAGTAACTTAAATCATCAATCATATCTGCTCTTTGTAAAATAATATCAGCAGTTGGATGATACTCTTTAGATGCTAAAAGAGCAGTTGAACCATTACCAAGATTATAAGGCATAATAATTTTAAAATAGTTTCCTAATATCCCCATAATAGACTTGTTCTCTTTTATCTCATCTAAAGATGGGTGAGTAACACAAAGTTGACCATCTTGCTTTAAAATACGGCTTAAATGTGCCAACATAGCTGCATCTGAACTAGCTTCACAAATAACAACATCAAAACTATTGTCATCTAATCCACGAACTGCATCTAAAGTACATTCAATAGCTTTAGTAGTTATATCACTATGCTTTAGCATCTCTTTAGCCAGTAAATCTGCACTATCGCTTATAATCAAAACACTCTCTGGAGCTTTAGAAGTACAAACAGGAACATGTACCATCATCTCTGGATAAATAAATTCTTTCATTTTATAATTCCTTATATAATTTATATATTAATAATTAAATGGATTTTAGCATATTAGGATTAATTTTACTTAACTATGGATATAATTACACAAATTTTATATTATTATAAAGGTATCCAAATGGATTTAAACAAAGTTAGAAGTTTTTGTAGAGTATTTCGTATCATTCTTGGTTTAACACTTATCGCTATCGGTGTTTTTCAAGCTGGAACTGAAAATGGTTCATTGTTATGGTTTTTGGGTATTATACCTCTTATTGCTGGTCTTGTAAACTTTTGTCCTCTTTGCCTTATCACTAAAAAATGTGATTTACCAAACTAATTAGGAGTAGATTATGTCTCAAATTTCTTATAAAGATGCAGGTGTCGATATAGATGCCGGTAACAGTTTTGTTGAAAATATTAAACCATTAGTAAAATCTACTAAAATTCCAGGTGTTCTTGGTGGAATAGGTTCTTTTGCGGGAGCATTTGAACTTCCAACTGGATTCAAAGAACCAGTGATGCTTGCAGCAACAGATGGTGTTGGTACAAAATTAAAATTAGCAATTGACTCAGGTATTCATAATACTGTTGGCATTGACTTAGTTGCAATGTGCGTAAATGATTTACTTTGTAACTTTGGTACTCCATCATTTTTTCTTGACTACTATGCTACTGGCAAACTTGATGTTAATATTGCGACAAGTGTAGTTGCGGGTATTGCTGAAGGATGTATTAGAAGTGAATGTGCATTAATTGGTGGAGAAACTGCTGAGATGCCAGGAATGTATTCTGAAGATGATTATGACTTAGCTGGTTTTGCAGTTGGTGTAGCTGAAAAATCTGAAATGGATAGAGTATCTCTTGTAAGAGCAGGTCATAAACTTATTGCACTACCTAGTTCAGGCTTACACTCAAATGGATTTTCACTTGCAAGAAAAGTACTATTTGAAAAAATGAATCTTGATTTCAATGAAAATTTTAATGGAAAACCATTAATAGAAACTTTACTAGAACCAACAAATATTTATGTAAAAACATTT
>JAIOSY010000307.1 GCA_021107375.1 Sulfurimonas sp. | reverse complement strand
TTCTACCTAACATCTCTCTTCCACTAAGATTTCTTCTTACACCTTGCAGTTTCCGCTGTTCAAGACCTAGCCAATCATTTTCAGAATCTCCATAAGGACTAATTCTGAAACCATTTATAAATAAAAATATAGAACCAAATGACACACTTCTTATTCCAGTTTGTCTTTTAAAATAAGCTTTTGCATATGGATTCAAATAGTAAAGAGTTATCCTTACATTTTTTAATAGTGGAAACTCATTATTCTTTTCAATAAGTCGAAAAATAGTCTTCTTTTTATCCTTTAACTCTGTAATGATTTTTGTTCCATCACTAGTTATTATAGATTCTATATAGGTTGTTTTAAAATCTAACTTATCAAAAATTTGATTAATTATCTTACCATTAAACCTTTCATGGTACTTTAAATTTTTATCTTCCAATAATTCAGATGCCTTAAGATAAATATTAAAACTTTTTGCATCAAAAGATTGATTCGGGTTTATAAGTCTCTCTAAACTATTCTTTAGTTTTAACAATCTAGGTTTACTAATTTTTGGAAATAAGTTATCTTCTTCTAATTCTGCCCATATTGTATTTAGTTTAATAATTTGAAGTATTGTTCCTTCTTTAAACACATCAAATCCACTTTTTTCTTTAAATTCACTATCTTTAATATTTCTCATTTTAATTGGAATATCTTGTATCTGTGTATTTATCTGGTCTAAAAGTTCAAAATCCTTCCAAGTAATTTGGAGATGTACAATACTTGAACTTAACTTTCTTGTATAAATATTTAAAGATTCTCCTAATCTATCACATGAAAAACGTCCAACACCTTTATTCCCTGCTTGAAAGCGCTCATTTTGTATTGATTCAGTCTTTTTAGCTGAATATGCAATATTTAACCATTTATCAATAATATCTTCTTTTGACATCCCTTTACCATCATCTCTAATTATTATCTGCGATGTCTGACTTAATATATTAGTATCATCTTTATTATTAAAAATATTTTTAAACTCTATTTCCACTTTTGATGCTCCTGCATCATATGAATTTTTCACAAGTTCCATAACTGCAACATTATCATCGTTAATTAATTCTTTACCAATAATATTTTTTATTAAAACATTGGTTTTAAATGATACAGACTCCCAATCAGAAGTAACCATTAAATCATATCCTTCAAAATAATTCCAGCTTGTTCTGCAAAAAGAGGGGGTATCGCATTTCCTATTTGAGTATATCTAGGAACATCCACCTTTCTTCTCTCTCCACCTGTTGTATAACTTGCCTTAAACTCATAACTATCAGGGAATGATTGTATTCTTGCATATTCTCTTACTGTTAAAATTCTAGGCTCACAATAATGAATATAATCATCGGGTAATGTTGTTAATGTTGGTGTAGGAGATTTTTTACAAAGAGGCACGACAGTTCTTTTTTTCATATTGAACTTTTCTTTAATTTCATCCGATATATTTTTATTAGCAATACCATTATCTAAAATATATTGAAATTTTTCTACAGTTGCTTCTTTATGTTTTGCAAACCGATGGCTATCTGCAATTTCATTTGTTAAGTGCTTTGCTTCTCTCATTAGTTTTTGATAAGAGCTATTTGCTTTTTTATAGATACCCGCTTGAAAGTTTTTTGTATCAGGAGAATCTTTTGTACCATTTGATTTAAGTAAGTCTGAGATGGCATCATTCAGAGAAGTTGTGTCACTAAGATTTTTTGATTTAAAAAAACTTGTTCTATTTTGTAAAATTGACTCAAAAAAATCTTCTGATTTTCCAGTTTTAGTACCGACTAAAATATATCTCTGTCTTTTTTGAGGAACACCATATTTAGAAAAATCCACTATTTCACCATGAACATCATAACCCAATTTTTCTAATTTATCTACTACATAAGTAGAATAAGCTTGACCACGCTTATTACCCTTCTTAAAGCCTATTGTAAAGCCTTTTACATTCTCAAAAAAAAGTACCTTAGGTTGTACCAACTCTATAAATTTAATATAAGAATCAATTAATTTATTTCTGTCATCTTTTTCTTTTCTTCTTCCTGCCATAGAGAAACCTTGGCAAGGCGGTCCACCTGCTACAAGAGAAATTGAACCTCGTAAAGCCTTTAAATTTTCTTCATAATCTCCAATTATACTATTTATATCGTGATTTTGTTTAGATAGCCAAGAGGGCCAATTAAAATTAGAATTTGTATCTAATAAATTATGTTTTAAAGTTGAAAAAGCATCTTTACTCTTTTCAACTGCAAATAAACCATTCCAACCTGAGTTATGAAGTCCTAATGCTAGTCCACCACAGCCTGAGAACAAATCAATATAAGTTAAATTTTGCATTTACAATTCCACATAAATTAAAATATTTAGTTCCATCTGAAACTATGCTATTAAAAAAGTTATCAAGAAATTTATATTTCTTTTCTCTTATTATATCTTATTTTAAAAGATTATAATCTTCTTAAAACTACTTACCTAGAAAATCTTTTTAAAGCACTCTTTTTAAAGTACTGCTCAGAAATATCTGTGTCATACTCTACCTCTTCTAAAACTATCTCTGTAAAATTATTTTTCTTCTCACTAGATTGTACTCTCCAATAAGTTGGAATATAATATTTTCCAAATTTTTTCACTTTTTCATATATAAAATATCTTACCTCTTCCCCATCTTCATCATAAAATATATCTTTACTAGAAGTATATGTTGAAGTATCTATATTTATAATTATCTTTCCCCATACAACAGCGGCATCCTCTTTTGGAATAAGCTCTATAGTTACTATATGTTCATCTTTTTTAAGTATACGTGGCTCATAGTCTTCTACGATTGAGCTTTGTTTTACCATATCATCATTGGTAATATCACTGCCCATCCAGTTTTGAAGCATCATTGAGGGTGGAATTTTTATAACTCTTTCAATTTTTGGAACATATTGCCACATCTGATTATCAAGCGAAAGGAAAGTTATCCCCTTATCTTTTGGAGGATAAAGAATTTTAGTGAAGCTTTTTTTTGTACCTTGTGAGTAGGTCTGCATCTTCATAGTTCGCTCATGACCTAGAGATACTACTCGCATACTCAACTTCATAGAGATATTTTCACCCCTCATATTCTCATCCAACTTTTTTACTATCTCATAAGCTTCATTCGAGAACAACAGTTGTGAAAATATAAAAACAGTAATAATTAACTTAATCATAAAACTATTATACCACTAAATCTATCTCCTGCAGTGTACCAACACCACCATTCTCTTTTAGATAAACTGAACTCTCTTTCATTTGAGCTTGCATATCTCCATCATTTGTACTTAATTCAAACGGAGTTACTGCACTACCAAGATAAAGAGCCCCAACATTTTTCTCTTTTAAACTAAAAAGGTTTTCATCACCTAAACTATCTTTTGTCCAGATAACAAGCTGATCAAAAACATCATCATTTTCATCTATCCAGCTATTTCCATCACTATCATATACAGCTAACTCTTCAAAACCATTCCCAAGTGTTGGTCCAAAAAGCTCACTTCCATTATTAATTATTCCATCTCTGTTTTTATCAAGCGCTAAAAAACCACTCCCATCTCCAACAAAAGAGAACTCATCACTTTTGGAATCTAAATCCAAATCAAAACTATGTCTAACATCACTTATATTTACAATGTTTGAGCCAAAATTTAAAACAAGTGGATCTATCAAAGCATCTCCAGCTTTAAGACTGATACTTTCATGTGTTTGAGAATAGTTTTTCATACTAAGCGCAAGTGAGAAATCAATAGATCTACCATCTTCAGTTTTCACACTTCCAGATGCAGAAAAGTTTAAAGACTCCTCTTTTATCTCTGTTTTTTCATATTGATAATCTATCCCCCAACCAACTCTTTGAATCTCATCAGTTGGTGCATCTACTTCACTGGCTTTAACATCTCTGCCATTAATACTTTGCATAAAAGAGAGATTAATTTTCCTACCAGTCAAACTCTCCAAAGCTCTTACAATACTCATAAGCTTAGGATCAAGTGAAGCCTCATTAAGTTCACTATCAAGCTCACTGACCTCTTTGCCTTTATACATATGTTTGAATTTTTCTGTAAGTTCGAGTCTATCACCCTGTTGTAGTCTTTGTGGTACATCCTCTGGTTTATTCCACATCTGTAAACTTTCACTCTCACTAATTTCATGATGTTTATAATGGGAACTTAAGAGGGAGACTTCTGATTGTAAGATTTTCATAACTAATCCTTTATGTCATGCTAAAGACATATCGGCATTAATTATAAACAGATGATAGTTTTAGAAAAGCAGCTCTTCTTGTGGGTCAACTTTTACCTCAACGCGAGGTGGTTTTGAGATATCACTAAAGTACTCTTTTTTACCAGCAATATCTACCTCTATAATACCATCAGGTCTTTCAAACTCTCTTTGAACTTGGGGATATAACTCTAATATATTTTTATAAAACATATTAAATGCTGGACCTGCAACTCTACCACCAGTCTCTTTTTTATGCATAGGAGTGTTATTGTCATTTCCAAACCATACAATAGTCTCAATAGTTGGGGAATAACCAGCAAACCAACCATCAATATTATCATTAGTAGTACCTGTTTTTCCTGCGATATCTATCCCTCTGACTCTCGCTCTGATTCCTGTTCCACGATCAACTACACTTTTAAGTATGCTTGTCATTAAGTATGCTTGTTGTGGGGTTGTTATCTCTCTTGAGCTTGATGTAAATTCAGGCATAACAGAACCATTTTGTTCTATATAGTTTATGATATGAGTCTCAATTTGAGTACCGTGATTTGCAAAAGAGGTATAATACTTAGCTAATTCAAAAGGCGAAATTGTCAGTGTTCCCAATGAAATAGATAAATCTTGTGGAACATTTTTGATACCAAATTTTTTAAACTCTCTAAGTAAAGGTGCTAATCCTATATCATTTACAAGATTAATAGTTGCAAGATTACTAGAATGGATTAAAGCTTCTCTTAGCGTTATAAGTCCTTTATAATTTTTAGAGTAA
>JAIOSY010000261.1 GCA_021107375.1 Sulfurimonas sp. | reverse complement strand
TCAATATCTTTTGAATTATCATCTAACTTTACAATACTCATAACATTAGTTACGATTGTATATTCTTCTTGAAGTTCAAAAAGTAAATCTACATCTTTAATCTTAAATACTGGTTTTTTATAATCTTTTAAATATATCGCTTTTACATCATTCATAATTATCTCTCTTATTTTTTATATATATTTGATATACACTCTCTAGTGATATTTTCTTTCCATATACCTTTTCTTAACATCTTCGCATTTAGCTGTGACTTAAAAAAATAATATTCATATTCATCATCTTTTAACAATGGTTTTCGAACTGCTAAACCCTCTTCAAGAAGAAATTCAGACAAAGATTTTTCTCCAGAAACACTAATTAAACACCTATCATCTTTAAATTTAATCCTATATAACTGCATAAGATTAAGCTTTGAGCGAGTGTAATATTTTAAATCTAATCTTTTTTTATAAAATTTTAAAATATTTTTTTTACACTCAGAATTAAACAACTTATCATTATATAACTCATCAATACCTATAACACCATAAGACTTACATTCAAATTTATAATTACCTATTTTAAAATGTTGTACATCATTAGATTGTATATCTGTTAAGAGTGCCATAATCGGTTCTTTTGAGATTAAAGATTGTGTTAAAAACAGAAGCAAAATAAAAATATATGAAATTTTAGGCATATAAGATTTTAACATGTTATAATTAACTTATGGATGATTTTAAATTAAAACTAGTTCTTGCAAGCTTGATGGGTATTGTATTTTCTTTTATATTTATATTATTAGCTTTTGTATTGCCCAGTAAAGAGAAGGTTGTTGTAGAAAAAGTACCAAAAGGCAAGTTAGAGCAAATTTCACACGCAATTAAAAACAAGTAATTTTAAATAAAACTAGAGTGATTTTTTTATTTTCATAAGGGTCATAGTATCATAAGAACTCTGTGGTTTTAATATTATAGCTGAACTTACAAGTGCTTCTAAACATTTAAGTATATAATCCAGATTATCATCTTTCATCATCTTATATAAAAACTTTTGGGCATCTTCGATGCGTAAGTTTTTAGCTACACCTAAATTTTTATGTGCTAACTCTCTTAAATCTGTATAATCTAACTCTTTATTATTTTTTTTATCTATTTGAAGACTACTAATATACTCTAAAAAGACTACACTTGATTTAACTATTTGAATTGCATAATCTTCAACAAGTTGATTTATTAAGTCTAAATCTAAACCTAACTCTTCAACAGCTATATCTGGAGTATATATATAATTATTAATATTTAAATCTAATAATTCACCAGACAGCAAATTATTAGATATATTTTTTGCATCACTCAACATACCCTGTATGTTATTATTTTTTGAAATAATATTAATATATTTTGAGATAGTAAACATACTTTAAAATAACATTTTTTTAGAAAATAATTACAAGAAAATCTATTTATTTATTGATGAAGATTAGTGAGTGCTACTTTAGCACTCACTATACTTAAATTATTAAAGAGCTTTACCCATAATTCTATTTAATCTTGAGATAAAATCAGCAGTATCACTTAACTCTTGTCCATCAAAAAGTTTTGCTTGGTCAAGTAGTACATGTGCCGCATCATTTACAAGGTTTTGATCAGCTGAATCTTTTAGTTTTTTAAGAAGTTCATGATTTGGATTTATTTGTAAAATCGGAGCTGGTTCTGGAGTATCACCACCTTGACCCATCTGTTTCATCATTTGAGCCATCATATAAGATGGGTCTTCTTTATCAACTTTGATAGCAACTGGAGAATCAACTAAATCAGAAGTAGTCTCAACAGATTTAACTGCTTCACCTAGTGCATCTTTAAACTCTTTTGCTAAACCTTCATAAGTTTTTGCAACTTCCTCTTCAGCTTTCTTTTCTTCTTCAGTTTCTTCAAACTTAGCATCAGCAACTGGAACTAATTTATAATCTTTATAATCAGTTACCATTGGGAAAATGATAGTATCAACCTCTTCATTTAAAACTAAAACATCAATACCCTTAGCTTTAAATCTCTCTAGTGCAGGAGATGATTTTAACATCGCTAATGAAGATTTACCAGCTAAATAATATATCTCTTTTTTCTCTTCATCAATATTTTTAACGAAATCTTCAATCATTACAGTTTCAGTAGAGTTCATTGTGTTAAATTGTAAAAGCTCTAAGATTTTTTCACGGTTATCGAAGTCGTTATAAAGTCCTTCTTTAAGAACATTTCCAAATTCTGTATAAAAAGTGTTGTATTTTTCTTTATCTTTTTTAGCCATTTTTCCTAACTCAGATAAAACTTTTTTAACAGATGTTTTTTTGATTTTATCCATAGTTGGATTTGATTGTAAAATCTCACGAGAAACATTAAGTGGTAAATCTTTAGAATCAATCACACCTCTTAAAAATCTTAAGTAAGTTGGCATTAACTCTTTTTCATCATCTGTAATGAAAACACGATTAATATAAAGCTTGATACCAGTTTGGTAATCAACTCTGTATAAATCCATCGGTGCTTTAGATGGGATATAAAAAAGCGTAGTATATTCAACAGCACCCTCAGCTTTGTTGTGAATCCAGCTTAGTGGTTCTTCAGATGAGTGAGCGATTGAACTATAAAAATCTTTGTACTCATCATCAGTAACATCTTTTTTAGCGATAGTCCAAAGTGCATTTGCACGGTTAATTTGCTCGTTTTCTATCTCTGTACGAGATGGTTCTAACTCTTCTTTACCTTCATCATCCATAACAGCAGCAATATGCTTCTCTTTATCCATAAAAATTGGGAAAGGGATATGGTTTGAGTATTTTTTAATGATACTATCAACTCTTTGAGCCTCTAAAAATTCACTCTCATCATCTTTAAGGTGCATTACAATAGTAGTTCCATGCCCATCTTGAGTTGTATTTTCTAACTCAAAAGAACCATCTCCTGTACTTGTCCATAAAAATGCTTGCTCTTCACCAGCTTTTTTAGTTGTAACTTCTACCTTATCTGCAACCATAAAACAAGCATAAAAACCAACACCAAACTGACCTATAAGGTTAGAATCCTCTTTTTGATCACCAGTAAGATTTTCTAAAAATGCTTTAGTACCAGATTTTGCAATCGTACCAAGGTTATTCATTAAATCTTCTTCATTCATACCGATACCAGAATCTTTAATAGTTAAAGTTTTTGCTTCTTTATTTGCTACTATATCTATACGAGGAGAGAATGTTACATCTTTATATTTTTCATCTGTTAAAACTAACATATTTAATTTATCAAGTGCATCTGAACCATTTGAAACAAGTTCACGAATGAAAATTTCTTTATTTGAATAAAGTGAGTGAATCATTAGGTGTAATATTTGATTTGCTTCTGTTTGAAACTGATGTTTTGCCATTTTTAATATCCTTAAATTATTTTATGGGATTGTATCAAAAAAAAGTTAATAGTTGCAAGTAATATAAACTTTCTTTAGTCTATTAAGCTAAACTATATTTAGTCTTTAATCAATTAATATATTTTAGCTATAATTCTTTTATGCAAAATGATTATATAGATTTAATAGAATCAACACCCGAACTACACTCAAAAAAATGTAAAATCATGGCATTTATACTTAAAATTTTTCTTCAATACACTACTTTTATTACAGCTTTAATTTCATGGTATTTTTATGATTACTTTATAGCAATCGCTATCCTACTTTTAACTTTTATCATAATGGGAATCGTTCGCTCAAAAATAAGAAACAGTGTCATCCCTTTAAAACAAAGAGAATATCAATATAATGATAAAGATATAGCTGATTGGTTTATAGCAAAAGAGTTGTATTGTGACGAATAAACTATAGTTTTATTTTATTTTAATCGTCAATATTATACAATTCTTACAATATTTATCTCTTAGGAACTAACTATGTTAATCAAAACCATTCTTATTTTAACTCTTATTTTATTCTCGGCATGTGAAGATAAAAAACAGACTCCACAACTTGATGGTAAAAAATTACTTGAACAAAAATGTGCCTCTTGTCATAACTTAGAGATGCCTCCTGTTATCTCTGATGATGAACTAGCACCACCTATGATGGCAATAGGCTTCCACATGCCAGACTTTATGGAACCAAAAGATGAAAGTCAAAGAGTACCAATGGCGATAGAATTTATTGTAGATTTTATACGAAATCCATTATTAGAAAATTCAAAATGTGATAAAGAGAGTATCCAAAGATATGGTTTAATGCCATCTCAAAAAGATAAAGTAACTAAAGATGAAGCAAAAGCAATAGCCCAATATATGTTCAGACATTACACTCAAGAAAATCTCTCTAAAGTACAAAAGGCTCAAGCTAAATTTGACGCTCTACCTGCTGGACAAAAAACAGCATTAAAACATAAATGTATGGGATGTCATAAGATAGATAAAAAAATTGTAGGACCATCATTTAAAGATATTGCTAAAAAATATACAACAAATAAAGATGAGATGATTAACAGCATCAAAAATGGAAGTAAAGCAAAATGGGAAAGTTCAAAAGGTGCAGTTATGCCACCATTTAAACAAATTAGTGATGAAGATTTAGAAGTATTAATAAAATGGATTACTAAACTATAAAACAAAAAATATAACAAGCCCAACAATAGCTAAAATAATCATAGCAGGTGAAGTATCTCTTACTTTACCTGAAAAAATATTGACTAACAAATACACCAAAGCACCTAATAATAATCCATTTGTGATAGAATAAGTAAGTGGCATCCCCATCACTATAAAAAATGTACTAAATTTTATAGCTTGATTTTCATAATCTATATTTTTAAGTTCACTAAACATCATAAGACCAATAACTATCAGTATAGGGTAAATCGCATTTGATGGGATCGCTTTAAAAAATGGAAGTAAAAACAAAGGTAGGATAAATAATAATCCAGTTACAACTGCTGTAAGCCCTGTCCTTCCACCCTCTTCTACCCCTGCTGCACTCTCTATAAATGAGGTTGTACTTGTAACCCCAACAATCCCACTAACCATTGTTGCAAATGAATCTGCTTCTATTGTTTTTTGTAATGGTATTGATTTTTTTTCATTAAAAAGATTTGCTCTCATCCCAACTCCAGCTAGTGTTCCCAAAGTATCAAACATATCAGTTATTAAAAAGATTAAAATTACAGGTAACATTGATAATGACAAAGCAGAGATAATATCTAACTCAAATGCTATGGGAGAGATAGAAGCTGGCATAGAAAAAATCTCTTTTGGAAACTCTGCAATACCCGTAAACCAAGCAAGTAAAGTTGTAAATAATATAGAAAGCATCAATGCCCCCTTATACTTTTTAACTGTAAATAAAATAGCTAAAATCAAACCAAATAAAGCCAAAAGTACCTGAGGATTTTGCAAATCTCCCAAAGTCACTAAAGTGGCGGGAGAATCAACAATAATCTTCGTTTGCTCTAAACCAATAAAAGCGATAAAAGCACCTATACCAGCACTAACTGCTCTTTTTACATCAAGAGGAATAGTCTCAATAAGCCATCTTCTTACAGGTGTCATACTTATAATCAAATACAATATCCCAGATATAAAAACTACTCCCAATGCAGTTTGCCAAGGGATACCCATCCCCTTTACAAGCCCAAAACTAAAGTAAGCATTTAAACCCATCCCAACACTCATCGCTATCGGGGTATTTGAGTAAAAACCATTTAATATAGATGCAAAAATTGTCATAACAATAGTCGCTGTTATAAGAGCATCATAAGGCATACCAGAAGCACTAAGAATTGAAGCATTTACAGGGATGATATATAACATCGCCATAAAAGTAGTAGTTCCAGCTGTAATTTCAGTTCTTATTGTTGTATTATTCTCTTTAAGTTTAAAAATATTCATATAAATCTCTTTTATTTGGTTTTTATACATGTTGGGATAAAGTGAAATTCTCTACCATCAAAAAGCCCTTTATCACTTAGTTTTATCTCTGGAATTACAAGTAAAGCCATAAAGGACAAGGTCATAAATGGAGCACTGAGAGTTGAGTCTAAATTATCTTTTACAAACAAATCAATCTCTTCATATTTTGAAGCTACACTAAAAGCATCAGCCTTGCTCATTATTCCTCCAACTTCAAGAGGTAGATGCAGAGTTTTTTCACCATCAACTGCACTTATTCCACCTTTTGATTTTACAAGTAAATTTACAGCCTTTGAAATCTCTTCATCACTACAACCAACTACTATAATATTATGAGAATCATGTGCAACACAAGATGCGATAGCACCCTTTTTAAGATTAAATCCATTAACAAATCCTATCGCAGGAGGAGAACTTTTATATCTATTTATAACAGCAATTTTTAAAATATCTTCTTTTAAATTAACATTAAAATCACCATTTTCAGGTAGATGATATTTTTTTTCTAATGTAAAAAGTTCATGATCTATAACTTGAATAACCTCAACTTCATAACAATCACTTTCAAACAAAAAATCTTTAGCAGATGTAAATGAAGCAAGAAAATAATTTATTGGCTCTATCTTTACTGATTATATTTTAGTTTTAGAATTTTCACAAACAATTAAACCATTTATAAATGTACGAACAATTTTAAAACTCTCTAAATCTTCAACCTCTATAAAATCAGCTTTATCACCAACCTTTAGTTGTCCAACATCTAAATTATAATGCTCTTTTGGATTTATACAAGCGATTTTTAAAACATCAAAAATATCATAACCCATCTCAATACTTCTAATAACCAAAGAGTTAATATGCCCTAATAACAAATCATTTGGATGTTTATCATCAGAACAAAACATCAGTTTATCAGGATATGATTTTATCAAAGGGGAAAGAGCCTCAAAATTTTTAGCAGCTAAACCCTCTCTTATAAGTATCTTCATCCCCAACTCTAGTTTTTCTTTAGCCTCTTCATAAGAACTAGATTCATGGTCTGTTGAGATACCAGCATCTATATACTTTTTCAAATCATCCCCACTTAAAAATGGTGCATGACCATCTATAGGGATATTTAAATCTTTTGCAGCCTTAATTTTTGCCATGATTTGAGGTTCATTATTTATTACACTTGGAAATGCCATAACTTCAGCTAAATGGTTTAGTTTTTTATTTTTTAAAAGTTCTTTAACTACATCTGCATCTAAGGTAGCACCACTTGTTTCAAATGTTGTAGCAGGAACACAAGGGGAAACTCCAAAATTAAAGTTAAAATTTACTTTATCTGCATTTGATAGCATAAACTCTATCCCTTTCACACCTAAAATATTTGCTATTTCATGAGGGTCACTAACTGTTGCTACAGTTCCATGTAAAACAGCCAATCTTGAAAATTCAGAGGGGATTAACATAGAACTCTCTATATGTATATGTGCATCAATAAAACCAGGAAGAACAAAAGTATCTTGTATCTCCTCTATTTTAGTAATAGAGATAATTTTTCTATCTTTTAATACAATAGAAGCAGGAAAAATAACTCTTTTTTTTATATCTACATAATTTGCTTTAATAATCATGCTAAAAACTCATCTATCTCATTTGCTATCTCATCTATTGCCTCAGTTGCCTTCATATATAAAATATTAGAAAATAAGGTATCTTCTATTGCACTGCTTGGTTCTAGGTTATTTAAAATTGAACGAGTAGTAAATTGAGCGATAGTATTTACTCCAACTACCTCTCCACTTGTACCAATAACGATAAAAAGTTCACAATCATTAATATGTTCACTCAGTTTTTCATACATAGGTGCTGACTCTCCAAAAAATACAATATTTGGTCTTAATTTTCCTGAACACTCTGGACATAAGCCTTCATGAAATTTACTTTGATTTTTATATCCAATATCATAAGTCTTCTCACAACTTCTACATCTCACCTCTGGCATAAAACCATGAAGATGGATAACATCAGCAGAACTCATCCCAGCTTTTTCAAAAAGGTTATCTACATTTTGTGTAATAACTGCAATATTTGAGCCATACTCTTGTTTAAGTTGTGCTATAACTTTATGAGCGTGATTTGGCTCTTTAAACTCTAACTCTGCTC
>JAIOSY010000010.1 GCA_021107375.1 Sulfurimonas sp. | reverse complement strand
TATGAACTGCCTTAACCACAAAATAACTACTAGTAATTAAAATAACAGTATTAATAAAGCCCATTCGTTGATCTAAAAGAAGTTGAGAAGCATTAAATAACTCTATATCACCTCTTCTTGAAAAAGCATATCCTAAGAACAACCCAGAGAAGGTTATCAGTTCCACATAAATTATAATCCAGACGGCAAAATCACCAGGAGGATATTTATTTTTTAAAGTTTTCATAAGGGAATAGTATAGTAATTATATTTAATTACTACTTTAATATAGAATTAAAATTAAATCTAGTATTATTTCATTAACTATTATTCTAATAATAGAATTTCAAAAAGGATTATCTATGACTGAGCGTATAACGAAAAGTATGGCAAAGAATATTTATTATGGTGGTGGTACATTCGCCCTATTAATATTTATTGCTTTAACTTTTGATACTGTACATCAAATACCAGAACGATCAAATGAAGTGAACATGACTGAAAATGTTGTTCATGGTAAAAAACTTTGGGAGAACTACAACTGTGTAGGTTGCCATACAATTGTTGGAGAGGGAGCATACTATGCACCTGAACTTATGAATGTATTCCAAAGAAGAGGAGCATCTGATGAGACAGCATTTAAAGCATACATGCAAGGCTGGATGGCTGCACAACCATTAGACACACCAGACAGAAGAAAGATGCCACAATTTAATTTAAGTAATGAAGAAGTAGATAGCCTTTCTGATTTCTTAATTTGGACATCTAAAGTAAATGCCAATGAATGGCCACCAACAATTGAAGGATAGGAGATATTATGAAATATAGTTCACAAGCGGTAGCAAAACCGTATTTTATTTTTGCATTAATTCTTCTTGCTGGAGAAATTTTATTTGGTCTGCTTATGGCAATCCAATATTTATATGGTGATTTTTTATTCCCATTAATTCCATTTAATGTTTTAAGAATGGTTCATACAAACTTATTGATTGTATTACTTTTAAATGGATTTATGGGTGCTACATACTATTTAATTCCTGAAGAAGCTGAAAGAGAACTTTGGAATCCTAAATTAGCAATGCTTACATTTTGGGTATTTGCTGCAGCGGGTGTTGCTACAATTTTAGGTTACCTATTTGTTCCTTATGCTACATTAACAGAACTTACTTTTAATAATCTACTTCCAACTATGGGTAGAGAATTTTTAGAACAACCATTACCTACAAAAGTTGGTATCGTTCTTGTTGTTGTATCTTATGTATTAAATACAATCATGACTGTACTATTAGGTAGAAGAACTGTTATTACAACTGTTTTAATTACAGGTTTAATTGGTTTAGCTGTTTTCTTTTTATTCGCATTTTATGTTCCTGAAAATCTTATCATGGATAAATTTTTCTGGTGGTTTACAGTTCACCTTTGGGTTGAAGCTACTTGGGAACTTATTATGGGTGCTATCTTAGCTTTCGTACTTATCAAAACTACTGGTGTTGATAGAGAGCATATTGATAAATGGTTATATTTAATCATCGCTATGACTATGGTATCTGGTATCCTTGGAACTGGTCACCACTTTTTCTTTATGGGTGCTCCTGAGTATTGGTTATGGATTGGGTCTATCTCATCTGCTGTTGAACCTTTACCATTTTTCTTAATGATTCTTTTTGCATTCACTATGGCAAGAGATAAAAAAATACAACATGAAAATGAAATGGCTCTTACGTGGGCTAAAGGTACTGCTGTAATGGCTTTCATTGGAGCTGGGGTTTGGGGATTCTTCCATACATTAGCACCTGTTAATATGTTTACTCATGGTACTCAATTAACTGCTGCACACGGTCACTTATCTTTTTATGGTGCATATATCATGATTATCTTTACTATGGTTTCTTATGCTATGCCAATTATGAGAGGAAGACCTCATGGTAACTGTAAAGCGGCACAAAAAAGAGAATTATCTTCATTCTGGATGATGAACATTGGTATGATGGGTCTTACATTAGCTCTAAGTGCTGCTGGTATTGTTCAAATTATGGATCAAAGAGTTGGTACTGACCTTATAGGCTTTATGGAATCACAAGAATCAATTGCAGGTATCTATACGATTCGTGCTGCATTTGGTGTTCTTGTTCTTGCAGGACTATTTACTTACTTCTCTAGTTTCTTTATGAAAGAAGAGAATGCTTAATTATTGGTTAGAATTTGAGGAGACTATTGGTAAAGTTTGGGATAAATTCCTAAACAGAAAAGTAAACAAATTTCATGAGAGTGAAAGAGTTTACTTTGCAGACATCAGTAAATCCTTAAACATTTTTCATCACCTAATGGGTGGTGAAAAAGGTAAAGATTTACAAGTTACAGATAAAAGGTATGTTGAAACTTCAAGAACTTTGTTACAAAAAATATCATTTTTAGGTAAAGAGTTTTTTCTTACATGGCAAGATAAAGAATCTATCTACCTACCGGCCTCATTTGCATATTTCCCCACAAAAGAAGAAAATGAGATGTTATACTATTGGCTTGTAGCAATGGCAGCAAGAGTAGATATCACTAGCGATAATCTAATATCCCAAAATAGTGAAGCAACTTCATTCTTAATAGATAGATATAACGGTTTTAAAACATTTCACAACAATTCAACAGCTTATTTAATTGAACAATTTGAACAGTTATCATTTATTAACTCTTTAAATGAAAAAAATAATGAAGACTTAATCAATGATTACCCAAATCCAATGTGGATATATCCACCTATTATAGGTGCAACTAAAACAAGTAGTACAGAAGAAGAGGAAGAAGACCCAACAAGAGAAGATGATGAAAAAACTGATACTCTTGATATGAAAAAGAAAACAAACGAGATGGATGACAATCGTGAAACTGACGGTTTTCTAGCTTTCTTACCTGAATCTTTAATGAGTATTTTTGAACAAGTAAATGTTGATAGAATGGAAGATGATAGCTTTGATGAAGATGCTTTATATCATGCAGAGGATTTAGATGAGATAACATTAGGTAAAAAACAAGCAAATCTATCTGCTCGTATAAAAATGGATTTAGACCTTTTACCTGATATGACAGAAATCTATCCATTAGGGAAAGGGCATTTCATAGATGAATGGGATTACAGAAAAAAAGATTATCTCATAAATTATGTACGAATAAAACCACAGATAACTCTAAATGTTACTCCTATAAAATTACCACAAAGATTAAAAAGTACAGTTAGAAAAATTCAAGGAGAGTTAGATTTACTTGAACTTGATAGAATTAAAAATGACAATCTACCTTATGGTGATGAGATTAATATGGATACTTGGATAGAATATGTTGGTCATCAAAATAAATCTATGCATCATCAAAAATTTTA
This sequence comes from Sulfurimonas sp., assembly GCA_021107375.1. Lineage (GTDB taxonomy): Bacteria > Campylobacterota > Campylobacteria > Campylobacterales > Sulfurimonadaceae > Sulfurimonas. Next base: position 6,401 of record JAIOSY010000010.1, on the reverse strand, counting down.
TACCACTTATGAGAAAAAAACCAGAGATATGGCTACTCTTATTTTAGCAGATGTTTCACTATCTACTGAAGGTGGAATTACCCAAGATGTACGAATAATAGATGTTATAAAAGATGGGCTAATAGTGTTTAGTGAAGCGATGGAAAAATTAGAAGACAAATTTGCTATCTACTCTTTTTCATCTTTACAAAATAAAAAAGTCTATTTTAATATTATTAAAAATTTTAAAGACAAATATGATGATTTAATTCGTGGTAGCATTGATGCTATGCAACCATATTACTATACAAGACTTGGTGCAGCAATACGAGAATCTGCAAAGATTTTAGATAAGCAACAAAGTGCAAACAAGTTACTATTAATAATTAGTGATGGTAAACCAAACGATGAAGATAGATATGATGGTAGATATGGCATAGAAGATACAAAAAAAGCTATCGAAGAGGTAAGAAAAAAAGGTATAACACCATTTTGTATAACTGTTGATTTAGAAGCAAAAGAGTATCTAGGGTATCTTTTTGGAAGAAATGGATATGCAGTGGTTAGAGATGGTCAGAAACTACCAAAAGTAATACCAGAAGTTTATATAAATTTAACAAAGTAATTACAAAGGAAAAAAATGTCACAAACTTATTATTTAGCACAATCAAATGAAGTGGAACTTTTTGAAGCATCTGCAAGTATGAATTTACCAGTTCTTATAAAAGGACCTACAGGTTGTGGTAAAACTAGATTTATAGAATATATGGGTGAAAAACTAGGTCGTGATGTTTACACTGTAGTATGTCATGATGATTTAAGTGCAGCAGACTTAGTTGGTCGTCACCTTATAGATGAAAATGGAACATATTGGCAAGATGGACCTCTAACTAAAGCTGTAAGAGATGGTGGTATTTGTTATCTTGATGAGATAATCGAAGCTAGAAAAGATACTACTGTTGTACTTCACTCACTTGCAGATTATCGTAGAGTTTTACCAATAGATAGAACAGGTGAAGTGATAGAGGCTCATCCAGACTTTATGCTTGTTGTATCATACAATCCAGGTTATCAAAATGTTTTAAAAGGGATGAAACCAAGTACAAAACAAAGATTTATCTCTTTAGAGTTTAATTATCCAAAACCTGATGTGGAACAACAAGTTATAATTAAAGAGAGTGGTGTAGATGAAGAAACAGCAGTTAAATTAGTATCAATAGCAAGTGAAATACGAAATTTAAGTGATACAGATATTCAAGAAGCAGTTTCAACAAGACTTTTAGTATATGCAGCTAAGCTTATAGTAAAAGGATTTAATCCTTATCAAGCTTGTATTCATACTATTGTTCAATCTTTGAGTGATGAAGAGGAAGTGTTGGAAGTTTTAGAAAAACTGATTAAACTACATTTTCAAGAATAATATTAAATTCTGGGTTATCCCAGAATAATGAAGGTTCTTTATGTTTTCAAAAAGAAGTATTAGAAAAAACTTTTTAATTAAACTTATATTTGCATCTGCTTCACTTATCTTTATATTTTCGTCTGTATTATACTTTTTTATAGAAAAATCAATTTATGAAGAAAAACATCAAGAACTTTTAGGTTATGCTAAAAATATTTCAAACAATAAAGCTATCTATCCTATTAATATAGAATCTAGTGATGCACTTCTTGGTTTAAGTATTGAGATTATTTATCTAAAAAAAATACATCAAGATATTGGTTTATATGAAAAAACAGAAAATACCCGTACCTATTTAACTCTTATCTATCCTTTTAAATTAGATAATCTTAGTTATCTTAAAATTACAAAAGAGATTTCACAAACAAAAAGAATACTAGATAAAATACTTAATTATATTTTCATCATAAATATAGCTGGTTTTTTACTTGTCATTATTTATGCAATAGCCCTTTCAAAAATGCTTATATCCCCAGTTGAAATATTAAGTTCAAGATTATCAAATATGAATGAACATCTTATAAAACCTATTAAAGTTAAAGAGTTACCAAATGAATTTGAACCACTCGGTGAAACTATAAATCATCTAATAACGAGAATACAAAATTTTGTTAAATACCAAAAAGAACTTTTTATTGGTACTGCTCATGAGTTAAAAACTCCACTTGCAGTTATAAAACTTAAAAATCAAGTCACACTTATAAAAAAGAGAACTCCAGAAGAATATATTGATGCCCTTAAAGTTACAAATAAAACTATTGATGAGATGAATATTATAGTTTCAAACATCTTAAATATTGGTCGTCAAGAGGGTGCACAACTTGAAAAACCTGTAGAAGTTGATATTATTAATTTTTTAAGAGAGAAAGCTGATAACTTTAAACTACTTGCAGAAAATGAAGGTAAAAATCTTCATATGAATTTTGAGCCTAGTGGGTTTATGGCAAATTTACAAATATCTCTATTAAATCAAATAGTGCAAAACTTTTTACAAAATGCACTAAAATTTACACCAAAAGATAAAAGTGTAACACTAAAAAGTTCTCAAGATGATGTTGGACTTCTTATTGAGGTTATAGATGAAGGTTGTGGTATAGATGAAGCAATTGACCTATTTGCTCCATTTAAAAGACAAGGCAATAAATCTGGTGTTGGACTTGGATTATTTCTAGCAAAAAGTGCAGCAGATGCCTTAGGTGCTAAAATAGAGATTAAAAATAGAGTCGATGGAGTTGATGGAACTGTAGCATCATTACAAATTAACTCAAAATTATCATGTACTCTAGCAAAAAAGAAATCTAATTTAAAAAATACTAAAGCTATATTTTGATATAAATCGCATACAAAAAAAATTATAAGGTTTTTTAATGGCTTTACTGATAAATAATGAATGTATTGCATGTGATGCATGCCGCGAAGAGTGTCCAACTACAGCAATCGAAGAGGGTGATCCTGTTTATTACATTGATCCTGATAGATGTATAGAGTGTGTTGGTGTATATGATGAACCTGCATGTATTTCTGTATGTCCTGTTGATTGTATAGTTCCTGATAAAGATAATGTAGAATCGATAGCAGAACTTCAATTTAAGTATAAAAACTTAGAAGAAGAATAAAATGCCAAAGAGAGTATCAGTTATAGATATTGGTTCTAATTCTATTAGAATGGTTATCTATGAAAAAACCTCTCGTTTTGCATTTCATCTACTTTATGAAGCTAAAAGTAAAGTAAGAATATCTGAAAATGCTTATCAAAACAATGGAAATCTTCAAGATATTCCAATGCAAAGAACTTTTGATGCTCTTACTGAGTTTTTAACTATCTCCTCCTCTTTCAAAACAAGAAAAACTTTATGTGTTGCAACCTCTGCACTTAGAGATGCTCCAAATAAAAAAGATTTTTTACAAAAAGTAAAATCTCAATTAAAATTAAATATTAAAATTATTGATGGTGAAAAAGAAGCTTATCTTGGAGCAATGGCATGTGCAAATCTACTTCCAACTCAAAATAATGCTCTAAGTATTGATATTGGTGGTGGTTCTACAGAATTTACAAGCATAGATAAAAACAATGTTACAAACTCTTTTTCTGTTGAACTTGGTACAGTTAGATTAAAAGAGTTGTACTTTGATAAAAGCAAAATCAATGAAGCGATAAAATATATTGATGAAAAATTAAAACCGTTAAGCGATATGGATATATCAACACTAATAGGAATTGGTGGTACTTTTAGAGCGATTGCTACTGCTATTATGCAAAAACAAGAGTATCCACTAAATAAGATACACTCTTATGAATGTTCAGCAAAAGATTTTAGATACTTTGTTGATTCTGTTTTAGATGCAGATGATAAACAATTAAAAGAGATTGGTATTAAAAAAAGTAGATTTGATGTTATAAAACCTGGTGCATTAATACTTCAAAGAGTTTTTAAAAAATTATCTATACAAAACACTATCACAAGTGGAGTTGGAGTTAGAGAAGGTGTTTACTTAGCAGATTTACTAAGAAACTCAAAAGACAAGTTTCCACATAACTATAACACTTCAATCAGATATTTAATTGACTCAAATATAGATGATAAAAGTTTTTCAAATCATTTAAGTCAAGTTAGTAAAAAACTCTTTGATATTACATATGAATACCTTAAAATTGACAAAAAATATCGTACTGATTTATCAATCGCTTCAAGATTATATCCATCAGGATCGAATATCCATTTCTTTTCTCAGAATAGACACACATACTACCTAGTTAAAACAGCTTTAGAGTATGGTTTTACGCATTCTCAGATGATGTTAATAGCTACCCTTACAAGATATGCAAAAAACAAGTTACCATCTAAAAATCATATAAAAAAATATAAAGATTTACTCCCCGATACGAAAACTATAAACTCACTTAGTTTTTTAATCTCACTAAGTATAGCTTTACTTAGTCATAAACCAAGAAATATTGACTTTGAATTAGAATTTATTGATGGAGTATTGAAAGTTAAATCTAAGAATAATCTTTATTTGAGTAAAGAGAGTGTAAATAAATTAGTAGAGATAGAAGATTTTAAAGTGAAATTCTCTCAAAATATAAATATTTTGTAGCTTTAGGGGGTTGTAGGGACTTTAAGTCCCTGCCACTATAATGGGCTTTGCTCAGTGTAGTGTATTATTATGTTTTAAAATCTTTGCCCCATTGTGAACTCAAAGTTTGATGTTCTATCACCCTCTTCTGCACCAAGAGCATTTGCAAATACTAATTGAATCGGTCCAACTGGTGAAAACCACTCTAAACCAACTCCGTAACCACCACGAGAGTATTCAGACAAAGAATCCTCCCCAATCATACCCCAGTCAACAAATGTAACTAATCTCATCTTAGCTTTTGGAACAAGTGGAAAACTAATCTCTGCACTATTTGAGAATGTCATCATACCACCTACTCTTCTATCATCAAAATTACCATCATTATCTCGAACAAGCTCTGTTGGAGAGATAGAGTATGATTCATACCCTCTTACACTTCCGATACCACCCATATAAAATTTTTCATTTATTGGCACATAACCAGTATCTAAGATGTGGTTATATTTAGCTTTATATCTTAAGATTGCATCAAATCCTATTATTTTTTCAAGACCTTTAAATGCAGCAAAACTTGTTCTACTTTTAACAAAATCAGCATCTCCACCAAGACCTGCTTTTTCTATACTTTGAGTAGCCGTAATACCCTCTCTTGGAAGATAGTAATCATCTGTATCATCATATTTTACACTAGCAGTTATAGAACTTTTAGAATAACTTTCATAGTAACTTTCATCAAAGTCAGTTAAATTTAAATCAGCTATATTAGAGTAATCATTACTTGAAAAATTATAACCAAGATAACCACTTATGTGCCTAGTAAATCTAAGACCTGTTCCAAGATTGAAACCAACACTATCTACAGCATAATCCGTGTATTCCATAGATGAATAACTCATACCAAAATTACCACTAAAGTCACTATCGTTAAGTCTTGAGTTATTTATACTAAAAGAAGCACTTTGAGTCATCTCCGATCTTTCAATGTTTACAGACATCCCTACACCTGAACCCCAGATATTTGAGTCACTAACACCCAAGTTAACCATAAGACCACCATAGCTTCCATATCCACCACCAATCTGAATATTACCAGTTGCTGCTTCTTTAACCTTAACAATAAGATCCATTGTTTGATTATCTATTCTTTTCTCTTCAATCGCATTAGCCTCAAAAAAACCAAGTCTTCCAAGAGCATTTCTAGAGTCTTTTAAATCAGTTAAAGAGTACATATCTCCAGCACCTAAGAATAACTCTCTTCTGATAATTCTATCTAGTGTTCTACTATTTCCTGAAATAATAACATCTCTAATTTTTACTCTATCACCTGGAATGACTTTAAAAACAACATCAACAGTATTATTTTCTTTATTTTTTTTCAAATCTGGAACAACTTGAACAAAAGCATAACTATGATCTGCAATTAAAGTTTTGATTTTATCAGCATCATTACGAAAAGTTTTAATATTAAATACTTCACCTTTTTCTAAACTAATAATATCTTTAATTTTTTGCTCATTAACAACATGTTTTATTTGATTTATAGATATATCATTTATAGTATAAACAGCACCCTCTTCAATGTCATAACTCATAACAGCCGTATAATGGTCAAAATTCACTCTTACAAAAGGTGAGTCTATTTTTGAGTCAAGATAACCATGTTGCATATAATAATCACGAATTCTCAGGTTGTCATATTCCAGACCATCAAGTTGCATCTTACCGTCATTTCGACCAAATAACCAACCCATCCACTCTCGCTCTTTATTTGCTATAACATCATCAAAATCATCACTATCTAAACCTTCAACACCATTGTAATCAAGTTTTTCGATAATAATCTCTTCACCCTCATTTACAACAAATGTAATTTTAAGAC
>JAIOSY010000106.1 GCA_021107375.1 Sulfurimonas sp. | reverse complement strand
CTACAATATTTTTTTGTTTAACTGTTTGTGCATATTTCTTAAAAGCAGTAGTATCTTGATAAACTAAATTATAATAACCTATATACTCTTTCTCTTTTAAAATCTCGCTAAACAGATCTTCATCAGATATAGTTGGGTTAAAATTGTGTTTATATTTCATTTAATTACCTTTTAAAAATATTGGAAACCTTGGATTTCCTTTTGTTGTTAAACCGTAATACTTAAATGTAATTATAGCACCTATTTTTGGAGGTACAGCTCTTTGATGGTCATTTAATCCACTCCCTATTTTTATAACTTTTAGATTTTTAAGCCTACAAGAAAGTGAGCCTATCATCCCTTCATATTTTCCTCTACCTTGATTATAACCAACTACTTCACACTCTTCGTCTATATAACTTTTTACTTTTAAAGCATTGTTATCTCTACCAGTATAGTATGGCAAACTTCCATTACGAACTACAATACCTTCTCCACCTTTACTCTCAACTGATTTTTGAAACTCTTTTAAATGCTTTTTATTTTTAACTTTTATTTGTTTGATTAGTTTGATATATTTGCTTTCTTTAACTCGCTTTAGTCTTTCTTTTAAATTACCTTTAGCAAAGGGAACTTCAAAAATATTATAAGTTATTTCCCTCCACTTGGCATGTGGCTTTTTTTGATTTACAATACTAACAATATTTGAAAAATCAGCTCTTTTAGTCCAAAGTTCACCATCTATCTCATATTTTGGAAAATCTTTTGTAAAAAACTTTGGAGCATTAAAAACTTTTCCACTACGAGATATAAGTTTCTCCCCATCCCAGAAAGCCCGAACTCCATCAAGCTTTTCACTCATATACCATGATGTTACATTTATATTTTCGTTGTATTTATTTAAAAGTAGTAGTTCTGGTTTTGAAGCGAAGAGTGATGATGCTAAAAGCAGGAGTAAGAAGAGTTTCATTAATAAATCTTTAAACTATTATCTAGTTCATTCAAAACTTCATCACAAAGAATTTTAATCTCATTTTCTGTTATATTTATCTCTTTTATTTTTTTAATTCTCTCTAACCACTGTATAGGAAAAGATTTAAGTCTATAAATAAAAACATCTTTTTCTATCACGGCTTTTTTATTTGCTATTTCAAATATTTTACCCCAGTTAAACTCTTCATGATAGGCTAAACAAAACAGATCAAACACATCTTTTTCTTCATCTCTATTTATAATTGTATTTATCTTATTTGTTAAGATATTTATTTTGTTATCAATTTTTATACTATTTATAATATTGCTTTTTTTATATCTATAAACTCTATCATTTACAAAATCTAACTGTAAAGTTTTATTTATAGTTGCTCTACAAAAGTCTCTACTTTTAACATCTATTTTAACTTCGTAATTTAAATCACTTAACTCTTGAACTATCTCATTAAAACTTTCATTCATGGTTTCACTATTTGTTACAAAAAAATCTAAATCATCAGAATATCTTGCATTATAATAAAATCGATGTAAAGCAGTTCCACCAGTTAAGTAAAAATCACTTTTAAGACTTACTACAATATCTAAAACCTCATCTTGAAGTTTATAAAGTGCGGTATAATCTATCTCTTTTTCCATTCCAAACTCTTTATATAATTTTCCTCACCTAAAAGTAATGTTTTTAAAATTAAAACATGTTTTGAGATATATTTTTCATTGTAAGTAACTTTAAAGTCGCTAAAAAACTCTACTAATTGTTGATGTGAAAAAAGTTTTAGCGATAATAGTTTATCTTTAGAATTATAAATGATTTTAGAAAAAAGTTTTTTTATATCTCTTTTATCACCAGAAATCAAAATCTGCTTTAAATCATCTTTAGTAATGTTATAATCCCAATAACACTCTTTAATAATTTTATCTAAAACTTTATCCTCTAACTCTGCTGTCATCTACTTCTCTTTATCATAAAAATAGTTAGTAGCCTCTACAAACCCATCAACTGAACCACAATCAAATCTTTTACCATCAAATTTATATGCAACTACATTTCCTTGTTTTGCTTGTTCTAATAGTGCATCTGTTATTTGAATCTCTCCACCTTTTCCAGGCTTTGTTTCTCTTATGATGTCAAAAATATCTGGTGTTAAGATATATCTCCCTATTATTGCTAAGTTTGAGGGGGCATCTTTTGGGTCTGGTTTTTCTACCATATTGTAAACTCTAACAATATAATCCTCTTCAAACTCTCCTGCAATTACACCATATTTATTTGTATCACTCATCGGTATCTCTTCAACTGCTACGATAGAGCATTTATACTTTTCATACATTTTTATCATTTGAGTTAAAACAGCATCACCATCATTATCACATAAATCATCAGCTAAAATCACAGCAAATGGTTCATCACCGATTAGAGTTTCACCAGTAAGGATAGCATGACCTAAACCTTTCATTTCAACCTGTCTTGTATATGAGAAAGTACAAGTTTTTATAATATTTCTAATCTCATCCATAAGTGACTCTTTAGAAGTTCCATCTATTTGCTTCTCAAGTTCATAAGATCTGTCAAAGTGATCTTCTATCGCCCTTTTACCTCGTCCAGTTACTATAGCCATAGTATCAAGTCCTGCACTTATCGCTTCTTCTACACCGTATTGTAAAAGTGGTTTAGTTAAAACAGGTAACATCTCTTTTGGGATAGCTTTTG
>JAIOSY010000093.1 GCA_021107375.1 Sulfurimonas sp. | reverse complement strand
TGAACATGCTCTTTAACATCATGTACTCTAAGGATTGAAACCCCATTTCTCATAGCTTCTAAATGTAGAGCAAGCGTTCCAGCCAACCTCTCATCTACATTCGATGGATAAATTTTATCTATCATAGACTTTCTTGATGCACCTACTAAAATCTTTTTATTTAAGGTTAAAAAATGCTCAAGATTTTTAATTAAACTAAGATTATCTTCAAGAGTTTTACCAAAACCTATACCTACATCAATTATTATATCACTAACTCCAAAAGATTCGGCTTTTTGAATTCTATTTTTTAAGAATTGATAGACATCATCTAATAAACTTTCATATACTGGGTTATTTTGCATTGTTTGAGGTGTTCCTTGCATATGCATAATAACTGCCGTTGCATCATATGAAGCACATAATTTACACACCTCATCATCTGCTAAACCAATTATATCATTTACAATTTTAAATCCACTATCCATGGCATGTGCAATCACTTTTGGTTCATAAGAATCTATACTAAATTTAACTTTTTCATAAAGTTTATTTTCTTTAATAGCATCTAATATAGGTTTTACTCTCTCTAGTTCATCTTTTGCACTAACCTTTAGAGCATTAGGACGAGAGGATACACCACCAATATCTATAATATCAGCACCATCACTTATCATTAACTCAATTTTATCTATGGCAGCTGCCTCTTTAAATCGACTTCCCTCAAAAAAACTATCTTCATTAGCATTAACTACACCCATAATCTCCACATGCCGAGATTTTTTTGAATTCAAAATAGATTTTAGTTTATGAGCCAACTCTTTTAAACCAAAAGGTTGAGCTAACTCTTTTTTACTTAATATTTGTAACTGTTTTTGAGTTGCTATCAAAACAGCATCCACTTTAGGAGTAGTTGCAAGAACAGTCCCACGAGGAACAGCTAAATCTGCTCCGATTGAGAGTTCATCTTTCTTTAATATATTTGCTCCACCAACATGTAAATCTTTTATATGTATAAGATAATGATTCATTTTTGAAGTCAAGATACTAACTCCACCACCATCTACACCCAAATTTGTTAGTAATTTTTTTGCATCTACACTATTTGATAATCTCTCAACTCTCATCTATTTCTCATTTACTTCTCACCTACAAAACTCATAAGCAACATCGCTAAAACATTTTGAGGTTTTGAATTTAACTCTAAAAGTCTATACGCCTTATCAAAATTATCTAACTGTTGGCGTGAAAGCAACAACTTATCTATAACGGTTGCACGATTATAAAGAGCTTCTACCAATAATTTTGCTTCTATTTTACCGATTCGAGCATGAAGTTTTAAAAATGCAAAAGTTTTTGCATAATCAATTTTTAAGAGATTTAATTCTATCTCTTGAATTTCATGATTTACATCACCCTTAATTATTGGAAGTCTTGAACGAACTGTTGGAAGTAAATTTGATTTTGTAGCAGATATAATTATAAACTCTATATTTTTAGGTGGTTCTTCTAAAACTTTTAAAAGTGCATTTTGAGAGATAGCGTTGAAATTTTTAGCACCCATAACAATATACTTTGTTTGAGATTCACTTATATAAGCTTCACTAATAACTGCTTTAGCATGTTCTATTTTAAACTCATCAGCTTCCACAAAACCAACAACTCTAGCTGGATAAAACTCCTCTTTTAATCTCTCAAAGTTACCTTCTATATCAGAAGAGATTAAAATATGACTTTTTTTACTCTCATGAATTAACATCAATCTCTCCAAACATCGCGGCATTTAATGATGAGTTAAAGAGTCTATATAGCTGTAAAAGTTTTATATCTAAGTGTGTATCATATGATTTTAGTTTAAAAGCATTATGAAAATCTTCATCAAAAATCCAAAAATAACTATTATCTCGTCTTTTTGCTATATCTGAGCGTTTGTCATCTCCACTACCAATATACCAAAAAAGATAATTATCTTTATATGATAATGAAATCATATCATCTAAAATATCTATCATCTCTCCACTATTAATATTATTATAATGGGGATAAATAGAGTCAATACTAACAATAGATAAAATTGGTCTATCTATTTTATCGCTATTTAAAGAGGATAAAATATAGTTTTCAAACCATTTTCTTTTCTCATCAGTTATGAGAATAAGTGTTTTACCTTGTAAAATCTGTTCAATAGCTAGAGCAGTTGGCGTACTCCACTCAAATCTTTGTTCCTCTAACCAACTTAAAGCCCCATCCTCATCACGAATCGTATCAAGGCTCCACTGTGCAAAATCTGGTGCGTAATCTGACATGTGAAATTACTTATCTAACTCATATGCATCATGAAGTCCACGAACAGCAAGTTCTGCATATTTTTCATTTATAACCATTGAAACTTTTATCTCTGAAGTTGAAATCATATTTATGTTAATGTTATTATCAGCCATAGTTGAAAATGCTTTTGCTGCAACTCCGGCATGTGACTTCATTCCAACACCAACAACAGAAACTTTACAAATATCTTCATTGTAAGAGTCAGCTTGAATCTCACCACTTTTTACAAACGAATCAACAACACTTTTTGCATCATTTAAATCATTAAGAGGAACAGTAAAGTCAATATTTGTATTTCCATCATGAGCTTTATTTTGGATAATCATATCAACATTTATATCATTTTGGGCTAGTTTATTAAAAATATCAGAAGCGATACCGGGTCTATCTTTTACACCCATAAGTGAGATACGAGTTTGATTTCTGTCTAATGCTATTCCGCTTACTAATGGTGCTTCCATGATATTCTCTTCCTTTGTGATTAATGTTCCCTCTTCATTTGAGAAACTTGTTCTTGTTACTAGATTTACATTTAATTTTTTAGCCATCTCTACTGAACGATTTTGCAGAACTTTTGCTCCTAGTGAAGCTAACTCTAACATCTCATCGTAAGAGATTTTATCAAGCTTTTTAGCCTTTGGCTCTATACGAGGGTCAGTAGTATAAATTCCACTTACATCGGTATAAATCTCACATAAATCAGCACCAATCGCTCCAGCAATCGCAACAGCAGATAAGTCACTTCCACCGCGACCAAGAGTTGTTACATCTCCATTTTTATTTACACCTTTAAAACCAGCAACTACAATTATTTTTCCATCTTTAATAACTTCTTTCATGGCATGTGAATTTATATCTTCGATTCTTGCTGTTGTGTTTGATTCATCTGTTAATATCCCAGCTTTTCTACCACTCATAGCAGTAGCAGGAAATCCCATCACTGTTAATGCAATAGCCAAAAGTGAAGCAGTAACTCTCTCACCTGAACTTAAAAGCATATCCATCTCAGCACGAGCAGGGTTTGATGAGAAATGTTCAGCATAACCAACTAGCTTATTTGTTTCTCCACTCATAGCAGAAACAACTACAACTATCTCATTCCCAGCTTTTCTACTCTCACTTACACGATTAGCAACATTTTGGATTCGCTCTAAGTCACCAACACTTGTTCCACCAAATTTTTGAACAACTAACATCTATAAAAGTCCCTCTTTTTTAAAATATTTTATAACTTTTTCATATACAGGTTTTTTAAAACTAGCCGTTAAATCTAAAACCTCATCAACACTAACAAATTTATAATCTTCAAACTCAGGATGTTTAGTATCTAAGTTTATCTCAGCATTTTTTTTAAGTTTCATCAAAAAATATCTTTGAGTTTGCCCTTTATATGGCTTCATTTTTTTAGCAATTTTTTGGGGGAAATCATACGAAATCCACTTAGGATACTCACCAACTATTTTAGCTTTATGAGTTCCTATCTCCTCTTCAAGTTCACGAAAAAGTGCTTCGTGAACCTCTTCCCCTTTATCTATTCCACCTTGAGGAAACTGCCAAATATCATCTAAATCATTTCGTTTAGCAATAAAAATCTCTTTTTTTTGGGGATAATTGTTAGAAACAATAATCATCGCAACATTAGGACGATATAAATCTTTTTTACTCATTTAATAACCTATTATATATTATAGTCGCGATTATACATAATATGCAATTAAAATAAGATAAGTGAGATATAATTTCACATGCTTTTATACATACATATTCCATTTTGTGACTCTAAATGTTCTTACTGTGCTTTTAACTCTTATGTTGATAAATTTCATCTAAAAGAGAAATATATGAAGAGTTTAGAGGTTCAACTCAAACATGAACTTCAAAGATTTTCGGCATGTGGGAATTCTATTGAGACTATTTTTATAGGTGGGGGAACTCCTTCCACTGTTTCACCTGAACTTTATAAGCCTATTTTTAAAATGTTAAAACCATTCTTGGCATGTGGGATTGAGATAACTTCTGAAGCCAATCCAAATAGTGCAACTTATGAGTGGCTTCTTGGCATGTGGGAATTAGGGGTAAATCGTATCAGTTTTGGAGTTCAAAGTTTTGATGAGAAAAAACTAAAACTGCTAAATCGAGCGCACTCTCCACAAAATGCGATAGATGCGATTGCACATGCCAAAGAGATAGGCTTTAAAAATATCTCACTTGATTTGATTTATGCAACTCTTGGCGATACAAAAGAGCTTTTGCTTCTAGACATTAAAACGGCAACATCTTTACCCATAAATCATCTAAGTGCTTATGCTTTAACTATTGAGGAGGGAACTCCTTTTGAGTCAAAACCTCAGATGTCATCTGAAACTTTAGAGTTAACATCGTGGATTTTTGAAGAACTCTTGGCATGTGGATTTAAACAGTATGAGATTAGTAATTTTGGTTCATATCAAAGTTCTCATAATCTTGGATACTGGAAATATAAAGACTATATAGGGCTTGGTTCCGGAGCAGTTGGCAAATTAGGTTTACAAAGGTTTTATCCAACTTCTAATGTTGAGGATTATATAAAAAATCCTTTAAATATTAGAATTGAAAAGTTAGATAAAGAGGATAAAAAAATCGAACAAATATTTTTAGGTTTTCGCTCTATTATTGGCGTAGATGAAAATATTTTAAATAAACAAGAGAATGAAAGAGCCAAAATCTTAGTTGATGAAAGAAAACTTAAATTTAAAAATGGGGTATTTTACAATTTAGATTATCTTTTAGCAGATGAGATTACCCTTTTTATATCTTCTTGATGTTTTTTTAGATAAAATCATTTTTTAAAATAATAAATTATAATTTTTTAAGGGTTAGATATGTTTGGAATGGGTTTTACAGAGATACTTATTATCGCCGTTATTGCTATACTTTTTTTAGGTCCAGATAAACTGCCAAGTGCTATGGTAGATATCGCTAAATTTTTTAGACAAGCTAAAAAAACAATAGGAACAGTAAAAGAATCACTAGAACAAGAGATGAATGTAAGTGAGATAAAACAAGAAGCACTGGCTTATAAAAAAGAGCTTTTAGATGCTAAAGAAAAACTTGCAGAAGTAACAGACACTTCAAAAATTAGTGCAAACTTAACATCTCTATCTGATGATATGATTGGTGATATTGATATGGAACCAACAGAAGAAAAACCTCAAGTAAAAGAGGAAAAAGTAACTTTTAAAAAGAAGAAAAAAAATAATGATGACAAAGAAGAGAATATAGATGTTTGATGATTTAAGACCTCACCTAGTTGAGTTAAGAAAAAGATTAGGAATCGCTATAGGAAGCCTAATAGTTATGTTTTTTGTGATGTTTTACTTCCATGAGCCAATCCTAACCTGGATGGTTGCACCACTTGATACTGCACTTATTGAAGTTGGTAAAAAATCACTTCATGCAGCTGATGGAATGATTACTACTGGTCAGGTTGGTGGAGCATTTTTCGTAGCCTTAAAAGTTTCATTTTTTGCAGCTATTGTTGGTTCACTACCTATTATCCTTTCACAAATCTGGATGTTTGTCGCTCCAGGTCTTTATGCAAATGAAAAAAAGATGATAATTCCATTTATAGTAGGTGGAACAACAATGTTTTTAGTTGGGGTTCTTTTTGCCTACTATGTTGTTACCCCTTTTGGATTTGATTTTCTCATAACCTTTGGTAGTTTCAAGTTTACACCACTCATAAATATAGAAGATTATGTTGGATTTTTTACAAAAATTATGTTTGGATTTGGTATAGCTTTTGAACTTCCTATTTTTGCATATTTCCTCGCTCTTTTAGGAATGATAGATGACAGACAAATGGTTGCATTTTTCAAATATGCAGTTATTATCATTTTCGTAGTGGCAGCACTTCTAACTCCACCAGATATTTTAACTCAACTACTTATGGCTGGTCCACTGATTATCCTTTATGGTTTTTCAATTTTGATTGTTAAGATGGTAAATCCTGCTCCACCACTTGAAGATGATGAAGAAGAAGACGACGAAGATGAAGAAGATGACGAAGAGATAGTGGTAAAAACCCAAAATAGACTCGAAGAGTAAAATGTCAAACAAAGAACTTCTAACATCAAGCTATGATTTTACACTTCCAAGTGAACTCATAGCAACTCACCCTGCCTCACCAAGAGATAGTGCAAAACTTTTAGTTTATAATAGAAAAACAGACCAAATCACACATGCTATCTTTAGCGATTTTGAAAATTTTATTCCCAAAGATTGTGCTTTAATTTTCAACGATACAAAAGTTATAAAAGCTAGACTATTTGGGCATAAACCAAGTGGTGGAAAAATTGAGCTACTTATAAATAAAGCCTTAAATGCTTACGATGTAAATGTATATATCAGAGGTAAAGTTAAAGTTGGAACTGAAATCTTATTTGATGAAGATTTAGTAGCTACGTTAAAAGAGTTAAATGAAGATGGAAGTCGAGTTGTAAACTTCTCGGCATGTGGAGCTCAACTAAGATTTGAAGATATTTTACCAATCATAGACAAAATAGGGCATGTTCCATTACCTCCATATATCCAAAGAGAAGATAATATCGAAGATAAATCTGAATACCAAAGTGTATTTGCAAAAGCCGAAGGTGCAGTAGCAGCTCCAACAGCCTCACTACACTTTACACCAGAGCAACATAAAAGAGTTTGTGATAAATTTCCACATGCCTATGTAACACTTCATGTTGGAAGCGGAACTTTTAAACCTATTGAAACTGATACAATAACAGATCATCCAATGCACTCTGAGTATTATGACATATCTCCACATGCCAAAGAGCTACTTGATTCAAATATTCCTATTTTAAGTGTCGGAACAACATCCACAAGAACAGTAGAGTTTTATGTAAGAAACCCACATGCTACAAAAGGTGAAGCAAATCTTTTCTTACACCCAAACAACAAACCATTAAGGGTAAATCATCTTCTTACTAACTTTCACTTACCAAAATCAACACTACTGATGTTAGTTGCTTCTTTTGTAGGTTTAGAAAATGCTCAAAAGTTATATGCAGAAGCAATAAAAGAAAAATACCGTTTTTACTCTTACGGTGATGCGATGCTAATTATTTAACTACTATTTTTGCGTTTATAACTTCTATCTCGCCACTAAGTTCAGCTTCAAATACTCTGTTTGGAAACTTCACTAAAGCCTCATCATAAGTTGGGTTTGTTTTACAAAACTCTAAAAACTCATCACTCTTGGCATCTGACTTTAAGTCAACTTCATTTGAAAACATAGAAACAAATTCATCAATATCATAAATAGCCTTAGCCTTACCAGAGTTTAAAAGTTCATTTGTAGCACTACTCTCCCCTAGTCTCTGTGGCAAAACAAAAATATCTTTTTTCATCTTAAGTGCATACTCTATACTTCTCATACTACCACTATTTAACTCTGCTTCACAAACAACTAAAACTTCTCCAAGAGCAACTACAAGTTCATTTCTTGTTACAAAACTCCAAGGACGAGCTTTAAATCCACTCTCAAACTGACTAAGCAAAAGTCCATTGTTTTCTATCTCACTTA
>JAIOSY010000242.1 GCA_021107375.1 Sulfurimonas sp. | reverse complement strand
TGCTGCACTTAATCCTATTGCTGATGCTTGTATAGAAAAAGGCAATATAAAAGTTTTTTGGTCACAAAAAGGGATAGTAAATAATGAAGCTGCAAAAATTGCTCAAGATGCAGGAATGAAGGTTGTTCAAAACATGTGTAGCATGGTAGAACATAGAAGTTTATAAGGTTTTACAGTTGTTAAATATAGAAAAAATATATCAAGCCAAAGAACGAATAAAAGATGTAGTTGTAAATACACCATTTTCTCATGCTCCATATTTGAGTGAGATTTCTGGGTGTGAGGTTTATCTTAAAAAAGAAAACTTACAAGTTACTGGTGCTTTTAAAATTCGTGGTGCATATAATAAATTAGCATCTTTAAATGAGGAACAGTTGGCATGTGGAGTTGTAGCTGCAAGTGCTGGAAATCATGCGCAGGGGGTGGCATTATCAGCTTCTAAATTTGGTGTAAAAGCAGTGATTATTATGCCCGAATCAACACCTCTTACAAAAGTAAATGGGGTTAAACATTTTGGTGCAGAGGTAATTCTTGCTGGTGCAAACTATGATGAAGCTTATGCGTATGCTAAAGAGTATGGAGAGAAAAATTCTTTAACTTTTGTACACCCTTTTGAAGATGAAGATGTTATCGCTGGTCAGGGGACTGTTGCTCTTGATATACTAGAAAAGTGTGAAGATTTAGATGCTGTTATTATCCCAGTTGGTGGTGGTGGACTCATCTCTGGTATGGCATGTGCGATTAAATCTATAAATCCAAATATAAAAGTTATCGGAGTTGGGGCAAGTGGAGCACCTGCTCTTAAAAACTCTTTTGAACTTGGTCGTGCAGTTGATACAACAAGTGTAAGAACTATCGCTGATGGAATTGCTGTTCGTGATACTTCCGAAGTTACATTAGCTTATATGTTAAAAACAGTTGATGAGTTTATTAGTGTTGATGATGAAGAGATTGCTAGTGCGATTTTATATCTACTAGAAAAACAAAAACTTGTTGTTGAGGGTGCTGGTTCAGTTGGTGTTGCCGCCTTACTTCATTCAAAATTAGAGCATTTAAAAGGTAAAAAAGTAGCAGTTGTTTTAAGTGGCGGTAACATGGATGTTACTCTTCTTTCTGTCATTATTGAAAAAGGTCTTTTAAAATCTGGTAGAAAAATGAAAATAACTGTTACCTTGGTTGATAAACCTGGTTCACTTATGAGATTTACTCAAATACTTCAAGAGTTAAATGCAAATATTGTTCATATATCTTATGATAGAACTTCAATTTCACTAGATTATGGTGATGCAAATGTTACTGTTCACATGGAAACTAAGGGTGATGAACATCAACTTGAGATAAGAGATAAGCTAAAAAAAGATGGATATTTAAGAAATTAATGAAAACTATTAAAAGCAAAAACTTTAAAGAGCCAATTATATTAACAAAAATTCTTGATGATGGTAGTTTACTTGTTGTAGATGCCAAAACTACAATTAGATATTTAGATAAAGAAAATTTGGAGTTAATCGATGGTTTTAAAGCCAATATTAATCATTTAAGATATAAAAATTATGTAGTTGCTTTTAGTAGTGATGGTGAAGTTTTTAGCTCGCTTAGTTCAGATTGTAAAGAGGTAAGACTTTATAATGCTAAAACAAAAAAAGCTATTATGAAGTTTGATAGACATCATGGAGAAGTTTCATCTGTTGGGATTGATATAGCTAATAAATATATGTTTTCTTGTGGTGATGATGGTAAAATTTTTGCTATAGATATAAAAAGTGGAAAACTCGCTTTTACTCTTCCTGTTCATATTGACACTGTAAATGACATTGCATTTAGTTCAAATGGAAACTGGATTGCAACAGCTTCTTATGATAGAAAAATTTCTATTTTTAATTTAAGTATGATGAAGCCAAAACATAAATTAAAAGCTCATGGTTCACCAGTTATGAAAATAGCGTTTATTGGATTAAATAAACTATTTAGTGTAGATAAAGATTCTAAAGGTATTATTTGGAATATTTATAGTGGAAAAGTGGTGAAAAGGCTTGAGGGGATACATGATGATGTTACTCAGGTACTTATTACTCCTGATAATAAATTTCTTTTTTTAGGTACAGCTCTTGGATATATCCTAGTTTATGATTTAACAACTTATGAACTGTTATCAGGGAGTTATATTAAGTTAAAATCTTCTATAACTTCTCTTATTTTTGATGAAGAAAACAATCATTTAATTATTGCGTGTAATAGTGGAGATTTACTTTTTTATAATATTTATGAGGGTGAAAATCATCTAAAAGCTTTATTAAAAGATAAAAAATATGAAGAGATACATGCTTTTATAGAAAATAATCCCCTCTTAGTTTATACAAAAGTATATATATTAGTTTCAAATTTATGGGAAAATACACTTAAAAAGGCAATAAAGTGTCTTCAAAAAAATGATAAAAAAACAGCAGTCTCTTTGTTTAGTCATTTTAAAAATATACCATCTAAAAATAAAATTATGCAAGAAGTAATAGCAGAATATGAAGAGTATGATAAGTTTGTTGCTCTTGCAAAACAGGGTAAAATAGTTTTAGCATATGGATTGGCTAATATACATTCTGTGTATAAAGAATCACCTATTTATAAATCGCTGGAGGCTAGATGGCAAAAAGCATTTGCTATGGCTCAAAAATACTCTCTTGATCCAAAAGGGATAGAAAAAGCTCGTGAAATTCTTGCTCCTTATAGAGGTATAAGTGATAAAACAAAATTGATGCAAGAACTGTTTACACAGGGTGAAGTTTATAAAAGATGTAGAGTTGCAATTGGTCAAAAAGATTTTAAAATAGCTTTTGAGCTTATAAAATTACATCCATTTTTAAAAGAGTTTCCTGAATATATAACTATTTTACATTATGGTGATACTCTTTATATAAAATCTCAAGAATTTCTTAAAACTGGAGATACGCATTCAGCCATAAAAATGCTTAGAATACTTATAGATTTTCCTGATTTTACTCCTGAAGTAAAAGAGTTAATGTTAGATATTGAATCTAAACAGAAAT
>JAIOSY010000193.1 GCA_021107375.1 Sulfurimonas sp. | reverse complement strand
TCTTTGAAGATGTTGATTTGATTCTTTCACCTGTTGCACCGACAACTGCAAACAAATTTGGTGAATTAGAAAATCCAATGGATATGTATCTTAGTGATATTTATACGATTAGTGTAAATCTTGCTGGATTACCTGCCCTTTCACTTCCTATCTCAAAATCAGCAGAGGGGATGCCAGTTGGACTTCAACTAATCGCTAAAGCTTACGATGAACAAACTCTTTTTGACGGTTCATTATCACTAGAAAAACAAATAAACTATCAAGGATAAACAATGACTGAAAAAAGACACGACGAAATAATGACAGCTATCATGAAACAATTAGATAAAAAAGATTTAAACCTATCAGATGGTATCACCGTATGGCATTCTCTTGGTACATTTTTATTCTCTCACATAGATAAAGAGAACAAAGATATTTCTGTAATTTATACACAAATGAAAGAGTATTTAACAGAGATGGAAAATGCAAAAACAAAGGTTCCTCAAAAGTAAATTCCTCTTTGGAATTTCACCTATAATAAACACTTTACCTCTTTTTAACCACAAAAAAGATACAATCCACAGAATTTATAATATTTACAACCATAAGGACAACTATGAGAATTCGTAAAAGAGCTTTAACATTTGAAGATGTACTTTTAGTACCACAATATTCTGAAGTATTACCAAAAGAGGTATCTCTAGAGAGTAAACTTACTCGTAACATTAAACTAAAAATTCCTATGGTTTCTGCTGCTATGGATACGGTTACTGAACATCGTGCAGCTATTGCAATGGCTAGACTTGGTGGTATCGGAATTATCCATAAAAATATGGATATCGAAGCTCAATGTAAGCAAATTACTAGAGTTAAAAAATCTGAGAGTGGAATTATAATCGACCCTATTTTTGTTCACCCTGATGCAACTTTAGCTGATGCTGAAAAACTAATGAGCGAATATAAAATCTCTGGTGTACCTGTTGTTGATGGACATAATAAACTTCTTGGTATTTTAACAAATCGTGATATGAGATTTGAAAAAGATATGAGAAAACTTGCGTCTGAGGCAATGACGAAGATGCCTCTTATCACAGCTAAAAAAGGTATTTCACTTGATGCAGCTGGTGATATTATGCATAAAAATAAGATTGAAAAACTTCCTATTATTGATGAAGATGGATTTTTAAAAGGTCTTGTAACAATCAAAGATATCAGAAAAAGAATAGAATATCCAAACTCAAATAAAGATGCTTTTGGAAGACTTGTTGTTGGTGCAGCTATTGGTGTTGGTCAGTTTGAGCGAGCAAAAGCACTTGTTGATGCTGGTGCTGATGTTTTAGTTCTTGATTCTGCTCATGGTCACTCAAAAGGTATTCTTGATACAGTTAAGAAAATCAAAGAGACAATGGAAGTTGATGTAATCGCTGGAAACATTGCAACAAAAGAGGCAGTTCTTTCTCTAATAGAAGCTGGTGCAGATGCTGTTAAAGTTGGAATTGGACCTGGTTCAATCTGTACTACAAGAATCGTTGCTGGTGTTGGTGTTCCACAAATCTCTGCGATAGATGAGTGTGCCGAAGCAGCTCGTCCTCATGGTATACCTGTTATCGCTGATGGTGGGATTAAATACTCTGGAGATCTTTCAAAAGCTTTAGCTGTTGGTGCTTCATGTGTAATGGCTGGTTCACTTTTAGCAGGAACAGAAGAATCTCCAGGTGACACTATAATGTTTCAAGGAAGACAATACAAATCATACCGTGGTATGGGAAGTATCGGTGCTATGCAAAAAGGCTCAAATGACAGATATTTTCAAGAGGGAACTGCAGCCGATAATCTAGTTCCAGAAGGGATTGAGGGTCGTGTACCATTTCGTGGAAGTATCTCTGGAATCGTTCACCAAATGATGGGTGGGCTTCGTGCATCTATGGGTTACTGTGGAAGTGAAACTATAGAGATGTTTTGGGATAAAGCAGAGTTTGTAGAGATTACATCTGCTGGATTAAAAGAGTCTCATGTTCATGATGTTATCATAACTCAAGAAGCACCGAATTACCACGTATAATTAAAGCTTGGCATGTGGAAACAGATATGAATGAAGTAAGATACGCAGGTTTTTGGATTCGCTTTGTTGCTTCTTTTTTTGATACTCTTTTTTTAGCTGTACCTATCGCAGTTATTATCTACTTTTTAAGTGACGGTAATTGGTTTGATTTCTCACAATATCAACAAAACATGCAGATGACGATGAGTGGAAACACAAATGCTCTAAACAATCAACCTACAACTTCTTTAAAATGGGAACTTCTTTTTGAAGTATCTGTTTTAATCATAACTATGATTTTTTGGAGAAGATTTAAGGGTGCTACACCTGGGAAGAAATTTGTTCATATCAAAATAGTTGATTCAAAAACTTTTGAAGATATAACAAATAAACAAGCCATAACTCGTTCTATCGGTTATATAGCTTCAACTTTTACATTTCTAATCGGTTTTATCATGGTTGGGATAAGAAAAGACAAAAGAGGTTTACATGACCTTTTAGGTGGAACTGTTGTTATTTATGATGAACAAAATAAAGTAAAGGAAATATAATGGATATTCAGACTAAAGCATTACATTCTGGTTATGAAAAAGATACACAAAGAACGATGGCTGTTCCTATCTATATGTCAACTGCTTATGAATTTCGTGATGTTGAACATGCTGCAAATCTATTTGCATTAAAAGAGC
>JAIOSY010000048.1 GCA_021107375.1 Sulfurimonas sp. | reverse complement strand
CGATAATGAAACTATAGAAAATTGTTATAAGTTTGGTGGTAATGATTATGTAAATAAACCTTTTAACCATATAGAGCTTTTAGCTCGTATATCTTTTCATATCCGTTTAAGCGATAAAGAAGCAGAAGTTAAAATAAGAGAAAAAGAGTTGGAATATGAAGCAAATTATGACTCATTAACTCAAATTTACAATAGAAAAATGTTTAATAGACTCACAAATAAGAAAATAGTTGAATCTAAGATAGCAAAAAAATCTTTTATATTTATTTTGTTAGATATAGATTATTTTAAACAAGTAAATGATACTTATGGTCATTTGGTAGGAGATGATATACTTAAAGCTGTATCTAAAATTATAAAAAGCCATATTCGAGGAACTGATATTTTTGCTAGATGGGGTGGAGAAGAGTTTGTAATCACCCTAGATGTAGATATGAAGAAGGGTATCGAGATAGCTGAAAATTTAAGAAAAAGTATAGAAAATACTAATTTTGATGTTATTAAAAATTTAACCTGTTCTTTTGGGGTTACAGAGTATATAATTGGTGATACCTTAGATAGTATGATAAAAAGGGCTGATGAAGCACTTTATAAAGCAAAAGAGAGTGGGAGAAATAGAGTATGCCAAGCTTAGGCAACAATAGATACACAATCCTTTGTATTGATGATAATCAAAACAATCTTTTTACTCTAAATGCACTTCTTAGTACCGTTTCAAATATAGATTCTATAGAAGTTCTTGGTGCAAAAGAGGCTCTTCATGTTTTACTGATTCAGCATGTGGATTTAATCCTTTGTGATGTTCAAATGCCAGCTATAAATGGTTTTGAGTTGGCACAAATGATAAAATCAAACAAAAAAACAAAAGATATTCCTATTATTTTTGTTACTGCTGTTTTTAAAAGTGATGAATTTATATCTAAGGGTTTTGATATTGGTGCAATAGATTATATAACTAAGCCTATAGATGATAATCAGTTACTAAATAAAATCACTCTTTATTTAAAGATCTTTGAACAAAAAGACAAAGTAGTACAAAGTGAAAAAAGATTTTATGATATAGCTCAAAGTATAGGTGATGGAATTTATACTCTTGATTTAGAAAATAAAATCACTTTTATAAATAAAGAAGCATTAGCTTTATTTGGATTTAGAAAAAATGAATTAGTTGGTAAACTGATTCATGATTATATACATTATAAAGATATAGACAATAAGCCTATACTTGTTAAAGATTGTAAAGTTCATAAAAGTATAATAGATGGGTGTATATATGAAGATGAAAATGAAGTTTTAATTAGAAAGGATGGTTCTTTTTTAGCTGTTTCTATTGTTTCAACACCTCTTTATGTTGATAATGTTATCGTCGGTTCTGTTGTTGTTTTTAGAGATAAAACAGCTCAAAATAAGATAGAAAAATTAGAGCATGACAAAATTAAAAATCAAGAACAAATCATTTTATCTATGATTGATATGATTGAATCAAGAGACTCATATACAGCGGGACATACAAGACGAGTTGCTGAGTATTGTGTTTTAATTGCAAAAGAGATGAATTACTCAGAGCAAGATATAGAGCTTTTAAAAAATGCAGCATGGTTACATGATATTGGTAAAATATCTACACCTGATAGTGTTTTATTAAAACCGGGAAAATTAGATAACACAGAGTATAAATTAATTCAAGAGCATTTAAATTCTGGTTATGAGATGTTAAAAAATATAGACCAATATAAAGTCATATCAAATATAATGAGAGAACATCATGAAAAATATGATGGGAGTGGGTATCCAAGAGGTTTAAAAAGTGATGAAATTAAACCATTAAGTAGAATTATGATTGTTGCAGATTCTTTTGATGCGATGACTACAAATAGAGTATATAAGCCAAGAAAAAGTATTTCTGTGGCTTTAAAAGAGTTAGAAAGTTTAAGTGCTATCCATTATCATTCAGATGTTGTAAGTGCAGCATTAATTGCTCTTAAAGATATAAAAATAGATTCAAACATATCTCAACTTCCAAAAAATATTATGGAAGAGCAACGATTTTCATATTTTTATAAAGATAGATTGACAAATCTGTTTATTATAGAGTATCTTGAGTTGGTTTTAAGATATTATATACATTCAGATAGTGCTTATATGTATAACATTGAACTTCATAATTTTTCTGCATTTAATAAACAATTTGGTTGGAAAAAAGGTGATAAATATTTGATAAAATTTTCAGAATTTATCAATAATCTTTATAAAAATTGTACTGTTTTTAGAGTTGAAGGCGATGATTTTATGATTTTAAGTGAGGTAAAACTTGAAAATATAAATAGTGATATATCTGCTTATATAGATGAAAAAAACAGTATAGTTAAGTATAATATCTCTCAGGAATTAATTAAAGATATTAAAAATAATACAGTTGATTTAATGGCTAGGTTTAATATCTAGCTAAATTATAAAATACATTGTATCTAATAAGTGTTTTTTCGCTTGGTCTTGGATATTTGCTGTAAGCATAGCCTATTGTAGCTTTTGTTATATCATCAAGTATATAATAACCACTTTTAGATAAAAATTTAAAGTCACTCATATCTCCATTTGGATGTAGATAAAACTCTACAACATTGCTTCTATTTACATTTATGTTATTAATATTGCTTACTCTTGCTTGTCTATTTAAAACCTCTTGAGTTATTCTTCTCATGATTTCTGTATTATCTAAAAGATACTCTTGTTGTCCAGTTGTAAGATTCCCCCACTCAGAACCATAAAGTTTTCGCATCTCTCTTGTCGTTCCACCTGCACCTAATCTTGAATTTGAGGTTTTAGTTCTTTTAACTTTGTTTTCATTAGATTTATCTTGCGAAAGTAATTCATAAAGTGGGTCTATAGGCTCTTTTTTTATAACTTTCTTTTTCACCTCTTTTTTTAACTCTATATATGGTTTTTTAGGTGGAAGAGGTTCTATCTTTGGTTGTGGTATAGGTTTTGGTTTTGGTTTTATAAGCTTAGGTTTTGGCTTTGGATTTAGTTTTATTTTTTTAGAACTTTTTTGAGGTTTATATTTTACAATCTCTTTTAATTGTGAGCCTTTAGGCATTGGTGGTGCGATTGGGGATGGTTTAACTAACTCTTTTTTTAAGCCTGATTCTTTATGCTTTTTTGGTAACTCTCTTAGTGAGATTTTTATTTTTTTCTCTTTATTTTCTTGTTTTTTTTCTATATCTGGAGTAATTAAGCCAAAAATCCAAAATAACATTATAAATAAAAGATGAATAAGTATAGCTACAAATAAAGCAAAGTTAGAGCGATTCATAATATCCATTTAATTTTTTAAATGATTATAACGAATGAAAATTAATACTACTTTGCTATAATACAAAAAAATTATTAAGGTCATCATATGAGCACAGATTTATCAATAAAAGCATTTCAAGAAGCACAAGAACTAATCCCAGGTGGAGTAAATTCTCCAGTTAGAGCATTTAAAAGTGTTGGAGGTACTCCAATCTTTATTACGGAGGGTGAGGGTGCTTATTTAACAGATGTTGATGGCAACAAATATGTTGATTTTGTTCAAAGTTGGGGACCTCTTATCTTTGGTCACAGAGATGAATCTATAGAAAAAGCTGTTATAGAAGCTGTAAAACATGGTCTTAGTTTTGGAGCACCTACTATTGCTGAAACAGAACTGGCAAAACTTGTTGTAGAATTTTTTGATTCAATCGATAAAGTTAGATTTGTAAGTAGTGGAACAGAAGCTGTAATGAGTGCTATTCGCCTTGCTCGTGGATTTACTTCTCGTGATAATATTGTTAAATTTACAGGTTGTTATCATGGGCATAGTGATGCACTTTTAGTTGAAGCAGGTTCAGGTGCAGCAACTTTTGGAAATCCATCAAGCCCTGGTGTTCCAGCTGATTTTACAAGGCATACACTTTTAGCTGAGTATAACAACATAGAGAGTGCAAGAAAATGTTTTGCAGATTCAGATGATATTGCTTGTGTTATCATAGAGCCAATAGCAGGAAATATGGGATTAGTTCCAGCAGATAAAGAGTTTTTACATGAGTTAAGAAAGCTTTGTGATGAAAATGGAACTCTTCTTATTTTTGATGAAGTTATGAGTGGTTTTAGAGGTACTATAAATGGTGCTGAGTCTATCACTGGTGTTAAGCCAGATATTATCACACTTGGTAAAGTTATCGGTGGTGGTATGCCAGTTGGTGCTTTTGGAGCAAGAGCAGAGATAATGGCTATACTTTCACCTGAGGGTCCAGTTTATCAAGCAGGAACACTAAGTGGAAATCCAGTTGCAATGGCAGCAGGTTTTGCAGCATTAACTAAACTAAAACAAAATGCAAGAGTTATGGCAGTTTTACAAACAAGAGCAACAAGACTTGTTGAGGGTATGAAAGCTGAAGCTTTGGCATGTGGTATTACTATGCAAATAGATGTAAGAGGAAGTATGTTTGGTTTCTTTTTTAATGAAAAACCAGTTAAAAACTTCGCTGATGCTTGTAACTCTGATGCTGATTTATTTGCTAAATTTCATTCTGGTATGTTAAGTGAAGGTTTTTACTTTGCTTGTTCACTTTATGAGACAGGTTTTATCTCAACTGCAACTACTGATGAGATGATAGAAGATACTATTAAGGCAAGTGCAAAAATTTTTAAAGCTATAACTAATGGATAATCAACCCAAAGAGGAAGAGAAAAAACCAAGAATAAAGCCTATTATAGAAGCAGCAGACCACTTATCTTTAGGGATTTCTATGGTTGTAGCTGTTGTTATGGGTGTAGGTATTGGTTATTTACTTAAAAGTATGACAGGTATCTCTTGGACTTTTTTTATCGGTGTTTTTATAGGGATTGCAGCTGCAATTTTAAATGTTTTTAAAGCATATAAAAAACAAAAAGAGGGCTATGAAGAGTTAGCAAAAGAACCTAGATATGCTATAAAAAAGAAATTGCAAGATGATGAAGATGATGAGGATTACGGTGAAAAACAGTATTAAACTTATCTTTGTAACTCAAGTTCTAATTATTGCAACTTATTTTATATCTTTTAGTTTTTATATAAATATGCAAGTTGCATTTTTAAGTAGTTTGTTTGTGATACTTGGTTCATCTTTTGCATATAGAAAAATGATAAACAATCAAGTAGAATCAAAAGCTACCCTAGAAAAAAGAGATTTACTTGACAGTATAGAAGACCCACATGAACTTTATGATGATGAACCTATAAATGAAGCACCAGTTGAAGAGTTGGATTTAAAAGAGATTGTTAAAGAGGAGAGAGCAAAAATAAAAACATTTAGTATCGATAGTGCTAAACATGGGGCTAGGGGAAGTGTTTCTATTTTTAGATTAGTTCCATATATATTTTTAGTGCTTGGATTTATTGCACTAAATAATAATCATATTTTAGATATTTCTGTTTATCTTCCAGCATTACTTGTTGGGATTGTTGTTGGTTCTGTAAGTTCTAAAGAGCTTTTTAAGAGGTAATCATTGGTATATTTATACTAATGAGACTCT
>JAIOSY010000100.1 GCA_021107375.1 Sulfurimonas sp. | reverse complement strand
GCTTTGGAGGTCAACAACAAGCTCCGAACCTTGATATTCAAACGAATGTAACTATCCCTTTTAGTGTATCAATTTTAGGTGGTTCTCATTCAGTTTCAGTTAGTGGTGAGAGATTTGACATCAAAATCCCTGCTGGGGTTAAGAGTGGCGAGAAGATGCGTGTTAAAGGTAAAGGACATGCTCAAGGTGGCAGAGCAGGGGATTTGTTTTTAAAAATTACAGTTGCCTCAAATCCTGATTATATCAGAGAGGGTGATGACTTGGTTAAAAGCTTTGATGTTGGACTTTATGCAGCACTTTTTAGTGAGAAAATTGCAATTGCTACTTTAGAAAAAGAGATAAAACTTAAAGTTCCAGCAAACACTAAAAATGGACAAAGATTCCGTGTAAAAGAGATGGGGGCAATGAACAGAAAAACTAAAGTTCGTGGTGACTTGTACTTAAAAGCAAATATTGTTTTACCAAAAGTTGATGAACTTGATGAAAGTTTAGTAGAGATGATGAAAGAGAAACTTCCAAAGGAATAAATGATGATTCACCAATATGACGAACCAGTTTATTTAATTAGTGTTGTTGCTAAAATTCTTGAGATTCATCCACAAACGCTAAGGCAATATGAGAGAGAAAATCTTATTTGTCCATCAAGAACAAATGGACGAATTAGGCTTTATTCTCAAAGAGATATAGATAGAATTAAATTGATTTTAAGACTTACTCGTGAGCTTGGTGTAAATCTTGCTGGTGTTGATATAATACTTCGTTTAAAAGAGAATGTTGATGGGATGGAAAAAGAGATTTCAGAACTTAGATATGAAGTTTCTAAATCTCAAAATGCTTATGCTGTTTCACCAGATAAGGCAATGGTAACTAAAAAAAGTATCTACGAGATGATAATCTTCGAAGAGTAAAAAGTGATTATTCTTTTAATCTTTGTATTTTAGCTCCAACATTTTTTAGTTTACCCTCTAAGTTGTCATAACCACGATCAAGATGATATATACGGTGTATATCAGTTTCACCATCAGCAACAAGAGCCGCTAAAACTAAAGCACTTGATGCTCTTAAATCTGTTGCCATAACAT
The DNA here is from genome assembly GCA_021107375.1 of Sulfurimonas sp. Classification (GTDB taxonomy): domain Bacteria; phylum Campylobacterota; class Campylobacteria; order Campylobacterales; family Sulfurimonadaceae; genus Sulfurimonas. The sequence goes on along the minus strand of JAIOSY010000100.1, from coordinate 9,533 downwards.
CAGTGCCACTTAATGAATTTTTACCACTCACTGTTGCAATATTTCCATTTAATGAGATGTCTGCACCCATTCTTTGTAGCTCACTAACATGCATAAAACGATTTTCAAAAAGTCTCTCTTCAATGATAGAAACACCATCTGCCTGAGTTGCAAGTGCTAGAAATTGGGCTTGCATATCTGTTGGAAATGCTGGATATTCCTGTGTTACAATTTTTACTGGTTTTATCTTTTTTGATGGATGAATAGTAATAGTGTCATCAGTTATAGTAAAACTACTTCCCATCTCTTCAAGTTTGGCTAAAACTGCTACAAGATGTTTTGGTTCAACATTTGATAAGGTTAATTCAGAATGAGTAATCGCTCCTGCACAAAGATAAGTTCCAGCTTCGATTCTATCTGGGATAACTGAAAATTCTTTAATATCTATACATTTTCCATCAGTTCCATGAACTGTTAAAATAGCAGTTCCGATACCTTCGATTTTAACACCATTTGCATTTAAAATCTCACACATCTGAACCACTTCAGGTTCTCTTGCTGCATTTGTAATGGTAGTATTTCCACATGCCAAAGCTGCTGCCATAACGATGTTTGCTGTTCCCGTTACTGTGATTTTATCAAAGTTGATATTACAACCTTTTAGTCCATTTGGAGCAGTAGCTTCGATGTATCCAGATTTTATCTTTATATTTGCACCCATCTGCTCTAGTGCTTTTAGGTGTAAATCAATAGGTCGTTGTCCAATAGCACAACCACCAGGAAGAGAAACTTCACAATGCCCAAATCTAGCTAAAATAGGACCAAGAACAAGGATAGAAGCTCGCATAGTTTTAACAATATCATAAGTTGCTTTTGTTTCAGTGATAGTTGAAGTATCTACAACAACTTTATCATCATGAAAATTACAAGATGCACCAAGATTTGTAAGAAGTTTTAGGAGTGTTTTAATATCAACAACATCAGGCAAGTTTTTAATATGAACACTATTTTTAGCAAGGATTGTCATAGCAATCAATGGTAGAGATGCGTTTTTCGCACCAGAAATCTCTATAGTTCCGTTTAGGGATTTAACACCCTTTATTTGTAAATAATCCATTGTTCTCTTTTATCATAATTAAAGTATGATATTATACTTTAATTATGATTGTAATTTTCTAAAAATTTTGTAAACGCATCTTTTGGTATAGGTCTTGAATAGTGATAGCCTTGTAGCTGGTCACATCCCATCTCTTTTAAAAGTTTAACATGTTCTTTAGTCTCAACACCTTCTGCAACAGTTTTAAATCCAAGTGTATGTGCCATAGAGATAATAGTTTCAACGATTATTTTATCTTCATTGTTTTGGGACACATCCATAACAAAAGATTTGTCTATTTTTAAAATATTTACTGGAAACTTTTTAAGATATGAAAGTGAAGAATATCCCGTACCAAAATCATCAATCGCAATACTAACACCAAGCTCTTTTAGTTCATGAAGAATACGAAGAGTAGATTCAATGTTTGTCATCGACATTGTCTCTGTTACTTCAAGTTCTAATTGAGTTGGATTAATTTGATATTTTTGTATTAAAGATGAAATTAAAAAAACTAAATCTTTATCTTGAAACTGGCGAGGAGATAAATTTATTGCAATTTTTAGTTTATTAAGACCAAGTTTATTCCACTCTTTAATTTGAAATATAGTTTGAGATATAATCCAGTTACCCATATCTAAAATTATACCTGTACTCTCTGCAACTTCTATAAAAGAATCAGGAAAAAGTAATCCTTTTGTTGGATGATTCCATCTAATAAGTGCTTCTGCTCCAGAGATAAAATCTCCTTTTGTATCTATTTTTGGTTGATAATAAATTTCTAATTCATTTTGATTTTCAATAGCCACTCGTAAATCTTGTTCTATCATCATTTGCCTAGATATATGGTTACCCATATTTTTAGAGTAAAATTTATAGTTATTTCTACCATCTTTTTTAGCATCATACATTGCGGTATCAGCATTAGTAATTAACTCTTCCATATCTTTTGAATCATCAGGATATATAGATATTCCGATACTTGTTGTAATGTAGAGTTGATGTGAGTCTATATCATGTTTTCCTTTTAATGAGTCCAGTAATTTATTTGTAATGTATTGTATGTTTTTTGTATTTTTAATATCAGGAAGAAGTGCGACAAATTCATCTCCACCCAGACGAGCAAGGGTATCAGCTTCTCTAAGTTGTTGTTTTAAAACTTTAGAAACATAGATAAGAAGTTTATCACCAACACTATGTCCTAGCGTGTCATTTATTAGTTTAAAGTGGTCAAGATCTAAAAATATTAAAGCCACTTTTTCTTTTTCTCTTGATGCATTTTGAAGAGCTTTATGTAGTCTATTTTTAAGTAAAGATCTATTTGGTAGATTAGTTAGAGCATCATAATAAGCAAGTTTTTCTATAATTTTTTTATTTTTTATATCTTTTGTTATATCTCTACTTACTGAGGTTATTTTTGAACTGCCATCAGATTTTTTTCTTACTTTTCCAACTGTATGTATATCTATATATTTCCCATCGCCTAAATCTAAAGTATATTTTAGATTAAATGTAGAGCCATTTTCAATAGCATCATCTAAAACACCCCGAACATATGATTTATCTTTTTGTTCTATAAACTCTAAAAAATCATCCCATGATATAGTATTTGCTTTTTTTATCATTAACATTCTATACATCTCATCACTAAGAGTTAACTCTTTGGTTAGAAGATTATATTCAAAACTTCCCACATGTGCTATTCTTTGAGCATCTTTTAAGTGCTTTTGTTGTTCTGATAAATCTTTATTTAGTTGTTTTGAATAGCTTATATATTTGATGATATTATCAATCATAATATTTGTTGATTTCATAATAGATGAAATTTCATTTTTTGAGTTATTATTTATTATAAGGTGCTTTGGTTTATTTGGATTAAATTTTTTTAATGAATCTTCTAATATACTTAAAGGTTTCAATGAGTTATAAAAATACAATAATAATATGGATGTAGATAACATTAGTAAGAAAATACCTACACTTAACCATATATAAAAGCTTCTCATATAATTTTCATAGGCATCGTTTGAGTAAACTAAAATAATATTCCCCATTTTTTTAAATGTTATTGGGTCTAGTAAATCTGAAGTTGAAATAAACTCTTTGGAATTTTGAAAATCTAAGATTGTTTTATTGTTTTCACTATATGTGAGTTTGTTTTTTAGTTGTGGTGATTCTATATTTAAAAATAATACATCTGGATTATTTAAAGTCTCTTCTGCTATTTCATTTATCGCTTTTTCAAATCCGTAGCTAATATTTAAAGCTATCGATGGAGATATACTTGTTTGAATAATTGAGATTTTTTCTTTAATAACACTAGTGTAACCCTCTTGAAAAGTGTATTTTGCACTAACTATAAGAAACAATGTAATTATAGAAAATGAAATTAAAATAATAGACATAGCTTTGAACAAAATAGAGTTAGTATTAATCTTCATATTAGCTATTCTCTTTTTGTTGGTATATTTCTGAGATTTTTAGTAGTAAAGGTCGAAGTGCGATGTCGCTTGATTTAATCGCTTCTAGGTTTAGTATTAGTTTTACTTTTGAACCAATAAGTACACTACTCATTACCCCGTTTTGTAGGTTGTTTTTTTCATAAGAAAAAGTTAAAGTATGTGATTTTTTAGCTTTTTTTATAATGTTTATAATATTTTGTTTATTACTGGGAAAAAGATAGTACAGATTTGCTTTAGTTTTATAGCTATTTATATTATTGTAAGAGATAAGAGTAATTGAAAGATTGAAAGATTTTAATCCATCTTTATATTTTTGTTCAATAGTTCTTTTTAAAAACTGAGCATCTTTGTAGTCAGTGTTTTCATAAGTAATAACAATATTTATTGTGTTATTACTTATTTTTTCTTTAAAATCATAATCCATTAATAGTAGTTTAGGAACTAATGTTGCATGGATTTTTAATACAGAATTATTTATACTAGATGCAAAAAGTATAGTACTAAGATATATTAAAAGTAATAAATATCTCAATTTAGAACTCCATTGATGCTTTTATTAAAAAACCTCTACCATCATCATCAAAGTCAGTGTCATTACTATTTCTAGGAAGGGCATAGTTTGTACCAGCATCAAAAAGGTCTTTAATGATTAAACTTGCTGTGAAATCTTTAAATGCGTAAGAGATAGTTTGATTAAATATTAAAGAATCTTTCATATCATCTCTTTGCTCAAGTGGATCAATAGTGGATCGTTTGGAACTAGAAACATATCTTAGTAGTGAACCAAATGTGAAGTGCGAATCAAATTCATATGTTAGAGAGCTTGATGCTAATATATTTGCGACATCAGCTAAATCATTGCCATCCTCATCTTCTGCTTTTATGTAACTAGCTAAGAAATTTAATTCAGTTTTAGTATTTGGAGAGTATATATACTCTATCTCACTACCATAAAAATGATTTTGGGAATCTTGAACATAATGTCCAGTTGAATCTTTAGCTATCATATTTTTAATTTTACTTGTGAATAGATTAACTCTAAGAATATTATTTGGATTTGGTTTAAAAACTATTCCCATCTCTATACTATCTGATGTTTCAGCTTCAAGGTCAGGATAACCTGATAATTTGACATCTGTTAACTCAACCCAAGATGGAGCACGAAAAGAGTGAGAATATAAAGCTTTTAATCGAATCTCTGGATTTAATCTATAAACGATACCTAAATTAGGAGAGTAGGAATTACCATAATCTGAATAATGATCGTATCTAAGTCCAGCAGAGATATCTAAATCTGAAGAGACAGAATAGTTGTCATTTAAATAGAGTGAGTATATTTTTCTATCTAAGTCAGGGTCTGAGATTGGATTAATTTGTGTTGAATTTAAGAACCATTCACTTTGAAGAGTTTTACTAGATTCAAATTTAGCACCGATAAGAAGTTCATTATCTGTTAATGATGTAGAGATTAAGCTTATCTCACTAAAGTAAGAGTTCTCTTTATAGTTTGCATCAACTGTAGCAACACTTGTGTGAAGTGCTTGGGCAATTTGTTCATAGTTTGTATATCCAGCTAAAATATTTATTTTGTTGTTTTTATTTATATTGTCTTTATAGGATAACTGTGTGAAAAATGAATTGTTTTTATTGTTATATTTGTCATTATATTCATCAACTACACCAAATATTCCATAAGCATTACCAATATCAGATTTTTTAATTCTACTAATAAATTCAAACTGTTCATTTTGGATATTTATTCCAATAGAATAATCTTTTAAATGTCTATCGCTCTCTTTTACTGTTTTGTTGTTTTTTTGGTAGTATCCATCAAGTGTAAGTTTAAAGTTTTCAAGATTAGTAGAGATAATAGCACCATTTTTATAATTATTATAAGTTCCAGCAGATGTAAAAATTTTATTTTTAGAACTGTTTTGTGATGATTTTGTGATGATGTTAATAACACCACTAATAGCACCAGAACCATAGAGAATAGAACCAGCACCTCTAATCACTTCAATACGCTCAATCATCTCTATGGGAAAATCAAGATAATAGTAAACAGAACCACGATAAGAGTTGTTGATAGTAACACCATCAATCATTAACTTTACTTCACCTTTTTGAGTAACACCACGAAAAACAACTACAGGAACACCAGAAATCTCTTTTTTTAGTTGAACACCTGGGACTAGACGAAGAGCTTCAAATACATTGTCAATTCCTAATTTTTGTAGTTTATCACTGTGTAAAACACTAACAAAAGAGGGAGTGTCATCAATATTGAGTTTTGTTTTAGTAGCAATCTCACTAACTTCATCAAGAGAATTTAAAAAATCATCCTCAAACTCCATATTTTCATTTGCAAGAAGTGGTGCTACTAATAGTATAAATGTTAATATGTACTTCATCTCATCCCCTTTAGATTGTCTTGGAAAAATTTGTTTATTATATAGGTTGATTATACATGTAAAAAGATTAAATTATTCTTTTTTTGATATACTTTTATATGAAAGAAAATAGGAGCTACTTATGAGTTCAGCACTTGATAGATTAAAAAACTTAACAAATAAAATCTCTAGTTATGAGATGGCTAGAAAAGAGAATTTAAAAATTTTAAAAGAGTTATATTTGGAGTTAAATTTAGAAAAAAAAGTTGAAGAGTTTTCTAGTCTTTTTGAATTTAAAGCGATTAATCTCTCTGGAGCATCTTTAGTTCAAAAAACTCTTGGTGAGATTAAAGAGGGAAAATATCTTCAAATTTTAGCTATTAGTTATGATAAAAAAGCTGTGGTAAAATCTAAAAATATATCTTTAGCTTATTTTGGTAGAGTTGAAAATGTTGATATTGAACTTAAAAACAGAGTTATTGAATTTATCATCCGTTATAGATTTGAGAAAAGTTTTATGACACTAGAACATTATCATGATATGCTTGGGGATTTTAAAAAATAGATGTCAAAATTTTACTTTTTTTTATGGCTTAGATGGTCTTTTAGAGTTGCAATATGTAGTGTTCTTATGGCATGTGGAGTATCTTTTTTAATAACACTTTATTTATACATTTCTCAAGGTATGCCATCATTTACTGCAGATGTTTTAGAAGCTCTTTTTCAACTTTTTAAATTTTGGTTTCCAATCACTTTTAGTTTAACCCTTTTGTTGGCTCTTTTTAGAAGTTTAAAGTATATTTTTAATATTTGTATAAACGGATATAAAATGCAACTTTTAGAATGCGTGAACAATGAAATAGTTGATGAGGTTGGTTATGGTGATTTAGTGAAAATTTGGAGAAAATGGTTTATGCTTATCATCTGGTTAGTAGGGGCTCAAATGATTTTGTCTCTTGTTTTTACATATCTATTTACATCTTATAGTGGTGTGTTTGAGTGGTTTGATATATACTTTTTATTTACTTTTGTTTTAATAGCTGGGTATTTATCTTTTATTTTACTCTCAGGTAGATGTAAACAAGTGAGGGTTGTAAAATGTTGATATTTTTAGATACTGAAACAACAGGCTTAGAGATAACAGATAAGATATGTTCACTTGGATTGATAGCTGTTGATGGTGATATTATTATTTCAAAATATGAGTTAGTAAATGAGGGTAAAAAAATATCCCCAAAAGCTTCAAGTATTAATCATATTACAAATGAGATGATAAAAGATAAACCTACTCTTATTGATAGTGATATATTTAAATTTTTACAAAAATATAATAGTCCTGAGACAACAATCATAGGTCATAATATAAATTTTGATATGCAAAAACTTTTGGCATGTGGATTTATTTTTAAAGGTTCACTTATAGACACTCTGCGAGTTACTAAGCACCTTATCCCTGAATGTGAAGGTTTTGGATTGCAATTACTTCGATATGAGTTAAAACTTTATCGAGATGAGATAAAAGAGAGTTTGGCATGTGGGATTGAGGGGGATGTTGTTTCACATAATGCACTTAGTGATGCTTTGATTGTTAAGTTGCTATATGGATGTCTTTTAGAGATAAGTCCACATGCCAAGATGCTTGAACTTAGTTTTAAAAATGTACTTCTTGAGAAGTTTGAGTTTGGAAAATATTCTGGCAGATATATAGAAGAGATTGGCATGTGCGATAGAGGTTATTTAGAATGGATGCTATCCATTCAAGATTTAGATGAGGACTTAAGATATAGTTTAAATTATTATTTAAATTAGACTTTAGCCTCTTTAATCGCTGCATATGCTTCATTTAGTTCTTGTGTTTTTAGTTCAGCAAACTTTACCATATCTTCAGGTAGGTTTTTACTTGCTATTGAATCATAATGGTATTGTTTGATTAGTCTTCTATAATTTTTTTTGATAACACTTATATCGTCAGTGCTTTTTGATTCAAGTACCTCATAATATTTGGCTAGATTTGTCTGTGGGTGTACATAGCTGTTTTGTTGATTTGAGTATTGGTTTGAATATTGTTTATATTTAAAGCCAGTTGATTGATTGTATTGAGAATAAGGTATCCCTTTTATAAGTGAAAGACCAATAATTAAAAAGAAATTAAATGGAAAAAAAAGTATAGACGGAGCAAAGATTAATAATAATATACCAATAATGATACTTCCAAAACAAAAACCAAGCCACATAACCTCAAGAAAGATACCAAAAGCAATTATTGCAAATCCAAATATTTTTTTCATAGTGTGATGATACTATTTAACTTGTTTAGAGTTCATTAATTTGTTATACTTCATTAAAAATTAGAAGGAAAATGATGAGAGTTGCAGTTGAATGTAAATCGCCACTACTACAGAAGTCCTTAGAGATTTTTTTATCTCGTTATTTAAGTTCAACAAAACAGTGTGATATTGTTGTTCGTGATGAGGAGTGCTTAAATGATGAAAGATGTTTTTTTATTTCAAGTGATAAAAAATCTGATTTAGTAAAACCATTTTCAAAATCACAACTTATCTTAGCACTGGAAAATAGGTATCAGACCATGACTAAAAGTGAACCTGTTGAACCTATTGAGCCTTTAAACTTTGATATTTTAGAAAAACGAATAGATTATTTAACAAAAGAGTATCAACAAAATATATTAAAAGCGGTAAAAGCATTTTATGAAAAGTAAATCAATTATAAAAAAAATAATTATGGGTAAATATAAGGGTAAAACTTTAAAATTACCATCTATGGAGACAACAAGAAGTTCTAAATCGATAGTTTTAGAATCTTTTTTTAACACAATACAGTTTGAAATAATAGAAGCAACTTTTGTTGAGGTTTTTTCAGGAAGTGGCTCTATTGGTTTAGAAGCCTTAAGTAGAGGTGCTTCAAATATAATGTTTATGGAGCGTGACAGAGAAGCTCTTAAAGTTTTAAAACAAAACATCGCACAAACAGATCCAAGTGCTTGTGAAATTTTTGCAGGTGATAGCTTTTTAAATATAAACAGTGTTGTAAAAGAATTAAAAAGAAAAAATAAAGAAGCATATCTTTATATAGACCCACCTTTTAGTATAAGAGAGGGGATGGAAGATATTTATGAAAAGATGATAAAACTAATCGCTTCTCTACCTATTCAAATAGTTAAACTAATAATTATAGAACATATGACAGGGCTTGAGATACCACATGCCATAGGTTCATTTGAGATTATTAAATCAAAAAAATTTGGAAATACAACACTTACTTATTTAAAAGAGAAAGAAGTGGAATAAAAATTGCTATTTTTTCATAACTCAAGGATTAGTTATGAAAAATATTATACTTTTTTTACTTATATGTTCAACAATTTATGCGACAAAAATTAATGATGTAGCAAATATCGTTGGAGTTCGTGACAATCAAATTATTGGATACTCTTTAGTTGTTGGTCTTAAAAAAACTGGTGATGGTACAACTTCAAAATTTACACTTCAATCAATCGCAAATATGCTTAAAACTATGAATATTGATATGAACTCTATCGATATAAAGTCCAAAAATGTTGCAGCAGTTGTTGTAACAGCAACTCTT
>JAIOSY010000298.1 GCA_021107375.1 Sulfurimonas sp. | reverse complement strand
TAGAGTTTTTTAGTGCTGAATTAGAAAAAAAGATTAAAATTAAAAAGTTTGATAATACATCCTCAACAAAATTAGAACTAGAGACACTTTTATGGGCTTTAAATGATGAAAGTTTAAAAGACTTTAAAATAGTAGTTTATACGGATTGCCAAAATATTATAGGTCTTAAAGATAGAAGAGACAGATTTGAGAAAAATAACTATATCACTAGTAAAGGCAAACAGATAAAAAATCATGAATTATATAAAGATTTTTTTAAAAGATTAGATATTTTAGATTGTAAGTTTATTAAGGTGAAAGGGCATAAAAAAACATCTGTAAAAAATGAGATAGATGAAATTTTTACTCTTGTTGATAGAGCCACAAGAAAGGCTCTTAGGAAAACTACTTTATAATTTTCCATATTCTATATAGACTTTAATCCTCCGCAAATGCTATCGCCATTTCTAAAATATATATTTAGAGTATTTTATGTTTGATGACCTATATAAGGTGCTTATATGAAAATTAATTCAAGCAAATATACTCGCCATTTACTTATGATATAATTGTAATAAAGAAAAATAGGGGAGGGACTATATGGGATTTACACCAATAGCACCAACAGATATAAAAGGTAATATAGATTCGTCTCTTTTATTAAAAGCAGGTAAGTTACTTTTAGAAGCTGCTAAACTTGAAGGCTCTCATACACCTGAGATACTACAAGCTGTTAAAAATCTTTTATATACAGTTAATAGCTACTATTCTAATAAAATAGAATCTGAGGGTACTCATATCATTGATATAGAAAGGGCTATGCAACAAGATTACTCTAAAGATATCAAAAAAAGAAATTTACAGATACTTTCACTTACTTATATAGAAGTTCAAAAAGAGTGTGAAAAGTATTTTAAGAACAACCCATCTGCATCAGCATATGATAAAGAGTTCATACTTGGAATTCATAAGAGTTTTTACTCTAAAGAGGGTATGGAACCATTTTTAGATATTTCTCATGATGGAATGCAGGAGAGTATCATTCCTGGTAAGATAAGAGAGCGAGATGTTAAGGTAGGAAACCATGTAGCACCGAGTGCTGATAAATTAGATAGCATGATGAATGAGTTTGAACACCTTTATAATAAATCTTTAACCTCTAGTGACGGGGTTAAACTAATTCATATATTAGCTTCTCACCATAGGTTGATGTGGATTCACCCTTTTTTAGATGGAAATGGAAGAACAGCTAGATTAGCACTTGATGGAGCATTTGCCAGTATGAAGATGAGTGGATATGGTTTATGGAATATTTCTCGTGGACTTGCAAGAAACTCTACTGCATATAAAGATAATCTTTCTTATGCTGATATGCTTAGACAGGGTGAAAGAGATGGAAGGGGTGCATTGTCTTCTCAAGCTTTAGCTCAATATGTAGAGTTTATGTTAGATACCGCATTGGACCAAGTAGCCTATATGAATAAACATTTAAAACTCAAGGCTCTCACATCAAAGATAGAACTGTATGTACAAAGAGCGAATGATGGTTTGCTAGATATTGAGCCTTTACCAAAACATAGTGAAAAAATATTTAAATATTTACTACTTAGTGGAGAGTGTAGTAGAGGGAAAATTCCTGAAATCATAGGAATGAAAGAGCGAACTGCATCAAGAGTAACATCAGAACTCTTAAAAAGAAATTTTATAGAATCGGATACTAAAGCAGGGGCAATAAGACTCAAAATAGGTGCTTCAATGGCATCTTATCTATTTCCTATGCTTGTTCCTGAAAAGGATTAGGATCTTAGCAAATTGTAATGATATTTTTAATAGAATATATGATGTTGTGTGGAGCATCAATAAGCTGAGATTCTTCCATACCAACTATATTTATAAAGGTACGATTAGCATATGTAATCTTACCTTTTAAATCTGTTTTAGTAACTAATAAAACATTTTTTTCAAATATTTTTTCGTTGTTTTTTGGTGTAATTTTTATTAATTATCCTACCTTAAAATAAAATTTTATAATATAATAGTAATTGTATCTTAAAAGTCAGCTTTTTGAAACTACTCTTAACCAAATATAACCAAAGAGTCCTGCAAAAAGTGAAGCTGCTAAAATCCCAACTTTTGCTTGAAATATAAGAGTATCATCTCCTAAAAAAGCTAAATCTGCTACAAAAATAGACATAGTAAAACCAATTCCACCAAGAAAAGCAACACCAAAGATTTGACTCATAGTGCTGTTCTCTGGAAGTTTAGCAATGCCTAGCTTGATAGCTACCCATGCTACACCAAAAATACCAAGAACTTTTCCTAAAATTAAACCAGCTATAATTCCTAAAGATACGGGAGTAATAATCGTTTCACCAATAGAGGAAAAATCTATAGATATACCAGCATTAGCCAGAGCAAAAAGTGGTATAACGATTAGGGCAACGGGTAGATGTAAATCATGTTCAAGTCTTGCAGCAGGAGAGCCGATGGAGTCAATTCTGTCTTTCATATTTAAAAGTATTGCTTTTTGTCTTTCATGCATCATATGATCAGTTGCAACAGGATAATTATCAAACTCATCAAGTTGATTTCTTGCACTCATTGTAAAATCTATTGGAGTTTGTCTTGGTTTTGATGGGATACTTAAAGCTGCAATTACACCAGCGATAGTAGCATGAACACCAGATTCAAGCATAAAAAACCACATAAAAAGTCCAACTATAAAGTAAGGTAAAATCATATGGATACCAACACGATTAAATATAACCATAATTAAAAAAGATAGACCAGCTAAACCAAGGGGAAGCATATTAATTTGATTAGTGTAAAAAATAGCTATAACTAAAACAGCACCAAGGTCATCTACAATGGCAAGGGCAACTAAAAATGTAACTAAGGCTGGTGAAACACGGTTTCCTAAAAGAACAAGTGCCGAGATGGCAAAAGCAATGTCAGTTGCCATCGGAATACCCCAACCAACTGCTCCTTCACTACCATAATTTATACTTAAATAAATAAGAGCAGGTAAAACCATTCCACCAATAGCAGATAAAATAGGTAAAATTGCAACTTTTATATTTGAGAGCTCCCCTACTAAAATCTCTCTTTTTATCTCAAGTCCGATGATAAAGAAAAATATAGCCATAAGCCCATCATTTATCCAGTGATGTATAGTATGTTCTATCTGCCAAGAACCAACAGATAAATCAACCTTTGTATGAAAAAAATGGACATATGCTTCTGTAAGTGGAGTGTTTGCAAGAATAAGTGCTAATACTGTCATAACCATCAAAACTAAACCAGTTGTTGTTTGAGCATGTAAAAAGTGTTCAAAAGGGGTGGAGATTCTGTTAAAAGCTTTCTCCCACGGTGCGTAAAGTTTCATTGATTTTTCCTTGCTTTAAATATCTTGTTAAATACTAAAATGTTATCATAAACATAGTGAATGAAAGATTAATGTTTTTAATAAGATTGTGTCAATTAGTAATAGATATTTGCTAAAATAATATAGTTTGTTAAAGGATGAAAAATGAGAGAATTAAATACGATACTTGCAGCAATTAACATCTCTGTTTTAGATGATGAAGTGATCAAAAGAGCTATTTTAATGGCTAAAGAGACTAAGGCACAGTTGCATTTTATTCATGCTGTTGATATTGCTATTTTAGATATAGAGATTACATCTGAATTTTTAAAACAAAAGATTGATGAAGAGGGGATAAAGAAAAAAATAAGTCAAAAAATAGATATGTTAAATGAAGCTAAAGATATTCAATATATTTTACATGTTAGTGTCGGAGATGCTGATGAACAGATAATATATAAAGCAAAAAAAATCAGAGCTGACTTGATAATTTTAGGTTTATATTCAGATACAAATAATATTGCTCAAAAGAGTGGATTACCTATTTTAGTAATTAAAAATAGTGTTAATGGAACTTATAAAAATATTTTAGCACCAACAGATTTCTCTAACTCTTCTAAAAAAAGTATTTTATTTACACAGTTAGCTTTTAAATCTCCAATAATTGAATTAGTACATATTTATCAAGAATTAGATGACTTGACTATAGAGTATAGTCAACTTGATTCAGATAAAGATAGTGATGAATCAGTATTTTTAGGTCGTCCACTTGCAAATATATTTAAAAAAGATGTAGGAATTCAAAAAATAGAGATGATTAAAAGTTCTTTATCTATTAATGAGAGTTTATTAGAATATATTAAAGCTAAAAAAAATGAACTTCTTGTTCTTGGCTCAAGTGGATCAGATATTGCAGGTTCATTTTTAGGTTCTAGTGCTACTTATTTGTTGAGAAATACTCAATCTGATATACTTATTTATATTCCACTTAATCAAGAAGAAAAATAGAAAAAGTAAAGGAGATATGATGCAAACACATGAAGAACTCCCTACGGAGCATAAAGATAAACTAATCGCTTTTTTACATAAAATGATAAAAATAGCTGTTAAAGTCTTGGCGATATTAATGGTTTTTGTAATCTTTTGGGGTGTGGGTGATGTAATCTATGTTTTGTATAAACATTTAATGGCTCCACCGTTTATGTTGTTAAATCTTGAAGATATTTTTAAAACTTTTGCAGCTTTTCTTGCTGTTCTTATCGCAATAGAGATTTATCAAAATATTGTTTTATATTTGAGAACAGATATTATTCCTATAAAGTTAGTTATTGCAACAGCTTTAATGGCAATCGCTAGAAAGGTGATTATTATAGATTTTAACACTATTACTCCAATGTATATTTTTGCAACTGCCACTGTAGTTTTAGCTCTTGGAATTACCTATTATTTAGTTGGTAAGCATCATAAAGAACGAATGTTAGATGAGAGAGAAAAATAAATTATGAATTTAAAAGAATTAGAGAATAAAACTATACTTTTGTTTGGGAAAAGTCGCTCTTTTAGCCAAGAGGAGTTTAACGACCAAATGAAGTTTCATGGTATTAATGTTGTAAAAGAGTATGATGATGAGGTTGTTTTAGCTGTTGATGGTAGGATGATGACACCTTACGAGCAAAATGCTAGTGATGAGCTTTATGAGAGTGGTAAGTTAAAAGCTATCCCCATAGATGCACTGGAAAACCTTTTGGCATGTGCGATAGATGAGGATACTCTTTTGATGAGTTTAAAACTATCTC
>JAIOSY010000213.1 GCA_021107375.1 Sulfurimonas sp. | reverse complement strand
GTTCTTGCAAAAATAGACCATATTTTATTTAAAGAGGATGCTAAAGAGTTTGAAACTCATAACAGTTGTCGTTTTGGTAAATGGTATGACACAGATGGTCAATCACAATTTAAACACTCCAAAAGCTTTAAAGAGATTTTAACTCCACATGCCATAGTTCATAGTTCTGTAATAGATACTTTTAAACTAATTCAAGATAAAGGCTCGTTAATGAATGAAGATAAGATAAAAGCAAACTTTATTAAGATGGAAAGTGCTTCAGATACACTGTTCCTTCTAATGGATAATATGCTTGATGAAGAGGCAGATTATAGTAATAATAATATATCTGATGGGGAGATAGAACTTTGGGATTTAGATTAAAATAAACTAGAAATCTTAGTGTAAGTTATCTTGGCTATTATTGCGTAAAATTTTACACTAGCAAAGGAATTTTATGAAATATATTTTATTTTTTTTAGCACTATCTTTATCTTACCTATTTGCAAATGATGCAGTCCATACTTTTGCTCCAAATTCAGACTGCAAAGAGTGTCATACAAAAATTTACGACGAATACTATACTTCAATGCATGCAAACTCAACTCCACAAAAAGACCCAATTCATGGTGCTATTTGGGATCAACATCCAAAAAATCTAAAGTTTGAGCAATACACTTGTGGAAAATGTCATACCCCAACAGCAAATAATCTTGATGATATGCTTACCAAGGGTAAAAAAGCTCTACCGATGGCAAACAATGAAACTCATCAAACAGGTATCTCTTGTGCATATTGTCACCGTATTAAAAGTATAGAACTTCACTCAAAACCATCAAATACTAACATAATCTCAAAACAAGAAAAAAACTACTACGGAACACTTAAAGACAATATTGACTCACCTTATCACGGTATCATGACAGAGGGAAATGAGCATATGGCAAATGGAAATGTATGTATCGGTTGTCACTCTCATAAAAAGAATAAACATGGACTAAATGTATGTTCAACCAACATTGACAATGAGATGGATGGAGCAAACTGCGTAAGTTGCCACATGCCAAAAGTTGAGGGAAGTGTATCTGAGTTACATGAAACTAAAAAACACTCTTTTCATGGTTTTGCTGGAGCCCATTTCCACTCAAATATGCTAACTAAATATGTAGATATTTCACTTCTTAGAGAGATAAATGATTTTATTATTAACATAGATAACCGCACATCACATGCCTTACTTTTACACCCTTTAAGAATGGCTGTTTTAAAAGTGACTGTTACAAGAGATTCTAAAATCATAAAACTTAAAGATGAGATTTTTGTTAGAGTGATTGGACACAATGGTAAACCTGCTATGCCATGGAAAGCAAGTAAAACACTAAAAGACACAATGATTCAAGCGAATGAAAAAAGAGCTGTAAAATACGACTTTAAACTAAAAAAAGGTGATAAAGTAAATGTAATACTAGGTTGGTATCTAGTAAATCCAGAAGCACTAAAATCTCTCAAACTACAAGATAAAAAAGTAGCTACTGAATTTCATGAATTTAAAAAGAAAAGTTTTAATTTTTAGATAGTCAATGTCCTATCTAAAAATAACTCTATTTCTCTTTTAATAAATTTATCTCACACCCTCTAAAATTAAACTCCAACTCACTTGATGGCTCTTTGTAAAGAAGTGGACTATCGAGGTCTATATACTCGATAACATCACTATAAGCCATTGCTAAATGAAGAGCATAGTTTATAGAGTAAGGACCCTCAAGCATTGAACCTAGCATACACTTAATATTTTTCTCTCTTGCATACTCTAAAATCTCAACTGCCTTTGTAACTCCACCACATTTCATAAGTTTTATATTTATCATATCAGCACTTTTTGACTCTACAATTTTTTTAACATCCTCTAAGGTGAAAACTGTTTCATCGGCAAGTATTGGCATGTGGGAATTTTGAGTGATGGTTTTTAAACCCTCAATATCACTAGCAATTACAGGCTGTTCTATCAACTCTAACTTACAATTTTTTACAGCTTTGATATACTCCAAACTGTTTTGTACATCCCAAGCTTGATTTGCATCGATAATTATCTTGGCATGTGGCAATTTTGCAGAGATTGATTTCGTAACCTCGATGGCATGTGCGATATCTTCGCCAAGTTTTACTTTTAAAATATCCATCCCATCTCCACATGCCAAGATAGAATCTTCAAGCATGGCAGATGGAGATTTTAAACTAATCGTAATATCTGTTTTTAGCTTTATCGATTTTTTAGCACCAAAATACTCATAAAGTTTTTGGTTTTTCTCTTGAGCAATAAGTGAAACCAAAGCCATATCTAAAGCAGCTTTTGCACTACTTCCTATGTTAGAATTGTGTAAAATTTCTAGTGCCTCTTCTGGCATGTGGAAAATCAAACTATCTCTAACTTTAGAGATAGAATCTAAAATATCTTCAAGCCCCTCACCAGTAACAGCCTTAGTAGCAGGAGCTTCACCAACAGCAGTTAAACCATTCCCACATGCCAAGGTCACTCGAACAAACTCTACATTTTCAACTCTTCGCAGAGCTGTAATAAAAGGGGTTTTTAGAGGGATATTTTTCAACTCTGTTTGTATTGAGATTATTTTCATTTAGCAATCCCTAGCAAAATATTCCCAACAGCCAAGCCACCAAAAGTACCGATAAGATAACCCATAATCGCCATTAAAATTCCAACACTTACTAGTGATTTATTGTAAGCTGCTGCGAGGATTGGAGCTGAGGCTACTCCACCTATGTTTGAGAGAGACGCAACAGCTATCGAGAACAAATCTAGTTTAAATATTTTTGCACCTATCAGCATAATTACAGCATGAATAACTAAAATCATAAATCCAGCTAAAACATAAACTCCAACATCCCAAAAACTTTCAAATACTGCTTTTGAACCGATAAGTGCAATGATAATATAAAGCATTGTAGTTGCCACTTCACTTGAACCGTTCATCTCTTTTAACCTTGTAAATGAACCTAAAACTCCAAAAAATGAGGCTAATAGAACTATGGTTGTGGTACTATTTAAAATCTCCACATGCCGAGCTATTAACTGAGAAGCCAGAGATACAAGAATGGCAAAAAATATCAAAAGACAGTATCTTTTTTCCCCAATATTACAAGCACAACCTATCTCACTCAAATAAGCCATATTTTCATCACTTGAAGTAAACTGGTTAAATATTTTTGCAAATGGAACTAAAAAGAGTAAAAGCATAACCCATAAAGTGTAGTTCACACTATCAACTATCAGAGCATATCCAAATGCCTCTTGAGAAACTTCTAAGGCTGAACCAACTGCTATCATGTTAGCAGTTCCACCCATCCAACTACCTGCCAATGCACCAAAAGCTGAAGCCATATCGCTGTTAAAATCAAACAAAATCGC
>JAIOSY010000187.1 GCA_021107375.1 Sulfurimonas sp. | reverse complement strand
TGGTTTTTATACTGATGATGAGATAGGAAGTGACTTTCTTCCTTCTAAGTCATGTCCTCTTGTTAAGGCAACTATAGGTCAGTTTGTATCTGGAAATTTTTCTGATAAACCTGATCTAATTATATCTCCAACTACATGTGACCAAAAAGCAAAATCTGGAGTTATTATCGAAGAGATGGGATACAAACTTTTTGATATGGAATTTCCAAGAACAAAAGAGAGTGAAGAGAGTCGTGAGTATTGGAGAAGAAGTGTAAGAAAATTTACGAAAGAGTTATCAACTGATTTAAATAAAAAGCTCACTAAGAAAAAGTTAAAAGAGTCTATACAAAAAGTAGGTTATGCTCAGAACCTTTACCATAAACTAAATATTCTTCGTAGAAATATAAACTCTCCTATCTTAGGTTTAGATATGTTTTTAGTAACTAATGCCTTTTTTTTTGATAACTTGGATAACTGGATAGAAGGAACTACCCAACTTTTAAAAGAGTGTGAACAAAGAGTAGAAGATGGAATAAATGCTGCAACAAAAAGGAGTCCAAGAATTGTTTATACAGGTTCACCACCAATTTTTCCAAATCTGAAAATCCCTCTTTTAATAGAAGACTCAGATGCTATAATTGTTGCAGATGAAACATGTTCATCAAATAGAATGTTTAATGATATGGTTAGTGTAGATGAATGGTTTGTAAATGATATGGTAGATTCCGTGGCAGATAGATATCTGAAGGGATGCACCTGTCCAATCTTTACAAAAAACAATGATAGAAAACGAAGAATTATAGATTTAGTAAAAGACTATAAAGCTGAAGGTGTTGTATATCAAGCTTTTGCTGGTTGTCAAGTGTATGAAATGGAACAAAGATCTATTTTAGAAGCTATGGAAAAAGAGGGTATTCCCATACTTTATATAGAAAGTGATTATTCACCAAGCCATTTAGGACAGCTTACAACTAGGATTGAAGCATTTATAGAATCTCTTAAAAATAGACGGAGAAAAAAATAGTGAAATATTTTGTCGGAATAGATATAGGTTCAACAGCCATTAAAGTTGCAATAGTAGATGAAAATGAGCAATTAATAGGACATAAAATAAGTGCTAGTGGAAGCATGTTCTATAAATATGCAAAACAAAGTCTTAGTGAATTACTCGATAAATTAAATATCGATGAAAAAGATGTTGTATATACAGTTGCAACGGGATATGGAAGAAAGCTTTTTAAAGAAGCTGATGAAAACATTAGTGAGATAACCGCTAATGCTATGGGTGCAGTAGCAGCAGCTAAAGGTAAATGCGAGATAAAAACTATAATCAATATTGGTGGTCAAGATTCAAAAGCTATCTCTCTTGATAATGAAGGAAATGTAGTGAATTTTGCTATGAATGATAGATGTGCAGCAGGTACTGGAAAGTTTTTAGATGTTGTTGCTATGAATTTAGAACTTGAAGTTTCTGAATTAGGGGATTATCATTTTAAATCAAAAGGAGCTCCTTTAGCCATAAATAGTACATGTGCTGTATTTGCAGAATCAGAAATTATTGGGCTTTTGGGAAATGACAATAGTGTTGAGGATATTGTTGCAGGAGTTCATTACTCTATCGCTAAAAGAATTATAAAACTTGTAAAAAGAGTTGGTATAAAAGAAGGTATTTATTTTGATGGTGGACCGGCTCTAAATGAAGGATTAGTTTATGCTATTGAAAATGAACTATCTAAAGAGATATTTATACCAGAGTTTCCACAGATAACTACAGCGTATGGGGCAGCTATTTTGGCACATGAATCTTATGGCTATGAGAATGGATAACTAATGTTTGAAAAAATTTTAAAGTTTTTTATTGATAATTATAAAATAAATTATACTTTATTTTTTTTACTTTTTGCAGTAGGTATATTTTCATATACACAAATACCAAAAGAGATATCTCCGACAATAGAGCCCAATTCTTTAACTATAAGAGGCTCATATTCCGGTGCTTCTGTGGATACGCTCAATAAGATGGCTGTTATCGAAATTGAAGATGAAGTCAAAAATATTGTTGGAGTACAAACAGTTACATCTGTAATATCACCAGGTAGATTTACCATAATACTTGAACTGGAAAAAGGTGCAGATAAAACAGCAGCTATAAGTGATGCAGAAGACGCTATAGCTCTAATCAGGGAAAACTTACCGAGTGATATGGATGAACCTATTATACGAGGGGTTGCACACTCTAGAAGTATTATGCATGTATCTATTCTCTCTGATGAAATTCCTAGAGAACAACTAAAGGCTTTATCAAAAAAATTCAAAAGTAAACTTCTTTCAATTAAAGATGTGTCAGATGTTACTATTTTTGGAGATTCTGATCTATTTTATGAAGTTCTAATAGATGAAAAAAAGGTAAATGCATATAACCTGTCTTTATCTGAAACTTTACGAATGTTTTCTGAGTTATCTTACATATTTCCATTGGGGAAGATAGATAATATAAAAGAGCAATATTACATCTCTACACATAATGATAAGAAATTATCTCATGAACTTGAAAATACTATTATAAATATAAATGACCAGCAAATTGCTTTAAAAGATATAGCAAAAATAGAAAAAAAATATGAAGATTCATCTACACTTGCGAGTATGAATGGAAATAACTCTATTACTCTTGCTATCTCACAAAATCCAAATGGTGATGCAGTAAGCATAGCTGAAGATATAAATAAACTTATATCTATAATGAATATTAATGGTGTTGATTTTAGTGTTAGAATGGATAAATCAACAATCATAAAAGATAGACTTAATATCGTCATCTCTAATATTATACTAGGTGTAATGTTGATAACATTTTTAACAGCTATTTTGATAAATATTCGTATAGCATTTATTATAGCTTTGGGTATACCTACATCTTTTGTTATTGGTGCAATATATTTTTACTTTACAGGATATAGTATAAATGTTAACTCACTTATAGGGGTACTAATCGCTATTGGTATAATTGTTGATGATGCTATAGTTGTAAGTGAGAATATTCAACAGTATATTGAAAAAGGATATAGTGCTAAAGATGCGGCATTATTAGGAGCAAAGGAGGTGGCAAAGCCTGTTACAATTGCCTCTCTTACTACACTGTTTTCTTTTATACCTTTGTTGATGCTTAGTGGAAGACTTGGTGAAATCATACAATTAATACCTATTGCATTTTCTGCTCTTGTAATTGCTTCACTAATTGAATCATTTATCTTCTTACCTATTCATGCTTCACATACCTTATCTAAAGATACAAGAACTTTATCATGGGAAAAAGTAAATTCACTATATTTAAGATCTTTAAAGCAGCTGCTTAAATATCAAAAAAGCTTTTTACTTACTTTTTTAATCATAGTTCCTCTCTTGATTTTTTATGGTGTAAAAAAATCAAAGTTTCAGATGTTTAAATCATTTGATGCTTCATCTATAAATATTACATTTAAAGCACAACCTACAACTACTCTTGAAGAGTCTCTAAAAATTGTACAAACTTTAGAAAAAGATATTTTAAAAAATAGGGATAGATTTTATGTAAAGCATGTTAGTTCTACTGCTGGGTATAGAAGAAGTGCAACAGGCTCTGCAGAGATGTATCCTTATGTTGGTTATATATCTATAGAACTGCATAAAATGAAACCAGAGAATTTTGTTGATAAATACATAACCCCTTACCTTAGTTTTTATTATGATAGCCAAGGTAGAATAAGAGAAACATCATCACAAGAAATTTCAAAAGAGCTTAGAGGTTGGCTAAAAAAACAAGGTTATAAAAAACAATTTGAGTTAAGTAATCTTATGGTTGTTGAGAATAAAATGGGACATACTAAAGCTGATATACGTATAGGTATAATAAGTAATGATTACCAAAAAGCTTTAAAAGCTATTCGAGATATTGAAGATGGTTTTTCTAATGTTAATGGGATTAAATACTTTGGTGATAATGTTAAAGTTGGACCTGATGAGATAAAATTAAAACTAAATAGTTACGGTGAAGAGCTTGGAATTACGGAGAAATATTTAGGTGGTTATATATCTGGTCTTTATTTATCAAGAAAGGTTGGTACGATCTTTGATGGTAATGAACTTTTAGATATTAAAGTGAAATCATTTAATATTGAAGATGATTTAGAAAGTTTTAAAAGACTTGAAATCCCTATAAAAAATATATTTGT
This sequence comes from Sulfurimonas sp., assembly GCA_021107375.1. GTDB lineage: Bacteria > Campylobacterota > Campylobacteria > Campylobacterales > Sulfurimonadaceae > Sulfurimonas. Next base: position 2,954 of record JAIOSY010000187.1, on the reverse strand, counting down.
AAAATTAAAAGATATCTGTGAATTTGAGAAAGTAGAGTCATTAGAGAGATTAGTTAAAGATGATGGTGAGACTAATTTTTATGTATTTGCAAATGTAAATCCATCTGTAGTGACTGCAACAGAAGTGCTAGAACAAATATCTCCAATAATTGAAAAATTAAAAACACAAAAGGGTATAAAATTAAAATTCAAAGGGGAAGCAGAACAAAAAAGGACTATGCAAACTGAGATGATTTTAGCTTCTATACTTGCAATCACTTTAATCTTTATCTCCATACTATATCTTTTTAACTCTCTAAGGGAAACTTTAATTGTTATGTCAGTTATCCCTTTTTCTCTTTTAGGTGTTTATATAGGTCACTTCATCATGGGTCTAAATATATCTCTTCCATCCCTAATTGGTGCTCTTGGACTTGCAGGTGTTATTGTTAATGATGGAATTATAATGATGTCAACATTAAAAACAGCAACATCTAAAGATGAGATATTTATTCTTGCTAAAAGAAGATTGCGACCTATTTTAATAACATCTATTACAACGATTATAGGTCTTTCATCACTAATATTCTTTGCTACAGCACAAGCTGTAACATTTCAGCCATTAGCTGTAACTATTGGCTTTGGGTTGCTATGGGGAACGATACTAAATCTATTTTATCTTCCAACAATGTATAATTTTTCAAGAAGTTACAAAAATGCATAGATACTTATCTTCTTTTATTATTAGTTCACTCTTTTATATAGCAATTATTGCAACAATGTTTTATCTTTTTTCTAAGAATGATTATACTACAAAAAAAGTTCAAAAAGAAAATGCAAAGTGTGTACAATTTTGTATAATTGCTCCATCTAAGGTACAAGAGATAAAGCATGTAATAGAGAACAAGATAAAACCAAAGCTTAAACCGAAAAAAAAGAAAAAAATTAAGCCTAAGCCAATTATAAAACCTAAGCCAAAACCTATTCTAGAAAAGTCCATTATTAAACCCGAAGAGCCTATTATAGAAGAGGTTGTTGAGGAAGAGATAGTAGAAGAAGTTGAAGAACAGATAGAACAGGAAATAGTTCAAACAGAGACTATTTCTAATGCTCAAAAACAGATCAATCAAGATATGAAAAAAGCAAAACAAAGGGAATTTATTGAATATTTAATAAAAAGAATAAATAGTAATAAATCATATCCAAACATGGCAAGAAGAAGAGTAATAGAGGGAGAGGTTGCTGTTAAGTTTAAAATCTTATCTAATGGTAAAGTAGAAGATATTCAAATAATTTCAGGAAGAAGTATTTTTAAAAAAGCAACTATTCAAGCTATACAGAGAAGTTTTCCTGTGGAAGTAGACTCTTCATTATTTGATTTTCCTGAGGTGTTTAAAGTTAAGATTATGTATATTTTAAAATAAAATTTTAGTTAGAGTAAGCTTTTTATTTATTTTGATATACTATCAAAATAAATAATTATAATAGATGTAATATAATGGATGTTGAAATGATATACTCTATTTTTGGAATAGTTGGTCTGATAATGATAGTTATATTTACATTTCGTAGTGATGTGGGTAAACAGGTTCAAACTAAAGAGCAGAAAAGAGATAGTATAATTACTGAATATAAAAAAGAGCTTTATGAGTCGTTAATAGTTTTAAATGATGATAAACAAGCTAGATTAGATAAAAAAAGTAAATTATTAAAAAAATTTAGTGATGAGTTATCATTAAATATATTTTTTGATAAAAATGAGATTCAAGATATTATTTTAGAACTAGCAAAGGATAGTTAGATTACTAGTAGTTTTATTTACTAGTAATATATTCCCAAAACTCTTTGTGTGTATGCCCTTTATTTAAAAAATATATCTGTAATATAGCAACTCTATATAGTGTGATAGCCATTTTTGCAAAAGGTATAAAAAGACTTAAACTTATTAAGAGAGATTGTTCTTTGTCCCCTTTAGAACTTATCATATCCTGCATACCAATGTTTTTACTTAGATAAACTCCAAAAAGTATAGAGAATACAAAATTTAGGATTACTCCAAAAATAATATACGCCATAAAATCTTGTTCGTTCATTCCAGCTATCATTATTTCTCCAAGTTTTTTATTTTTGCAATTCTATCTAAAAAAACTTATTTATAAGACTTGATTTTATTTTATAATCAAAAAGTAACAATCTGATGATTTTTGAAATTAACTAAAGTGATGCAATTAATTTTTAAACATCTTTATACTATAATCAACCTACAAATTATGAAAAGAAGGTAATCTATGGAAACTAACCTTATAATAGAGGGGTTTAAATTTATGGGATTGGGAATGGGAACTGTTTTCTCATTCTTAATTGTAATGATAGGTGCTATGAACTTAATGTCAGCTATTGTACATAGATTTTTCCCTGAACCACAGGCAAGTGCTGATGCACCAGTGACAACTCAAGAAGATAACAAAAAAGTTATTGCAGCAATTACCGCAGCAATATCACATCATAGAGAAGGATAAGGCAAAGTATGGCTAAAAAATTTATAGATGTAATGGATACAACTTTTAGAGATGGTTTCCAATCGGTTTACGGTGGTCGTGTACTGATGAATGACTTTTTTCCAGCTGTTGAGGCTGCAAAAACGGCGGGGATAACTCACTTTGAATTTGGTGGTGGAGCAAGATTTCAATCTTTATACTTTTATTTAAGAGAAGATGCTTTTGAGATGATGGATAAGTTCCGTAAAATTGTTGGACCAGATGCAAATCTTCAAACACTTGCTCGTGGTGTAAATACAGTAATGCTTGATACAGGTTCAAAAGAACTTATTGATTTGCATGCAAAACTATTTAAAAAACATGGAACAACTACAATTAGAAATTTCGATGCACTTAATGATGTTGAAAACCTTAAATATTCAGGTGAAAGAATCTCTCATCATGGACTTAAGCATGAAGTAGTTGTAACAATGATGG
>JAIOSY010000030.1 GCA_021107375.1 Sulfurimonas sp. | reverse complement strand
TTTGTGATACTTTTTCTTTTACTGGTTCATCAATAGTCCCAAAAGAGATATAACCTAAGCCCATTATAAATGAACTGATTATAAATAGATAACCATAACTTTGAGGAGCAGGGAAGTACTCTAAAATAAGTGCTGCTAATGCTCCACTAATAAGTCCTCCAAAAGCAGCGAAAAATTGACGATATGCCATTGTTTTTCCACGAAATTTATGAGAGAAAATCTTACCTATAATATCTTTAAAATATATTGCACCAAACCCAGCACTAAAAGAGAATATAAATAAACCAATACCAATGGCAAATAGAGTTAGTTTTGGATGATTATCTTCTAAAACTATAATTGCTACACCAATAAAAAACCATGCAAGAAATCGAATAACAAAGACACGACGGATATATGGAAGCATAAGTTGATAGCTTTGTGCTTGAAATGCTGCAAAGAGTTGAACTATTACAGCACCTCCACGAAGTAGGGCGGCAAAAAACCCAACAAGGATAGAACTACCACCAAAATGGTTTACTATCAGTGGTAGAATTGTTGATGGTTCAGCAATTGTTGTCCCAATAGTGAGAAAGAAACCATGTAAGATATTTCTTATATGGTTAGAAAATTTATCCATTTAGCATGGCAAACGCTTCATCTATACTAGAAGCTTTTTGAGTTACAAAAAGGTAAACTGCAGCGTTTAATTTTGCAAGTTTTAGGTATTCATCTGATGGGTTATTTAATTGTGCTAGTGAGTCTTCAAGTGAAATTGTTTCCCTTGATTTAGTATAGTTAATTCCATAATGTGCAGGGTCGATTATAAACTCTTGGACATCCGTATCATTTGCAATCCATAAACGACCTTTAGAAAATAGTTCTGGAGTTCCTTCATTTCCTTGAATAAGTGCAAATCTTTTATATCTGTGAGAAAAAATCTCTACATATTTTTTAACATATGGTTTATGAAACACACCTGTAATTGCATAGTCACTGTTTGATACATTTGGTAGTTTCTCTATTGTATTAAATCCAGTTCTTAGACCTAGTCTCATACGAATTTCAGTTAGTTTGTGAAGTTCTTTAAAAAAATCTGCTCTATCAAAATAGTGAATATTTGAATCTAATTCTATTTTAGTGCAGATATCTTTTATAGTTATTCCACCTTTGGATGGTTGTATCTCATCACCAATAACTATAAGGTTGAGTTCAGATTCTTTAAGAATTTTTGCAACAAGTGGAAAAATATAAGGATTTTTTGCCTTTCCATCAAATGGATAACCAAGTTCTATAGAATTTTCTATTTTTGTTTTAGTGATGTAAGAATCACATGCACTAATAGCCCCTTTAAACTCTTCAATAGTTTCAGGTTTAAGTCGCCAGCCAAGTAAAAAAGCTGCAGTTTGTTCATTATAAATATTCTTATCTAAAATTTGTTTCATCATATCTTGGCTTTCTTCAAAGCTTAAATCTCTATTTCCTTTTGGTCCTGTTCCTACTGCGTGTATATATTTTTGAAAACTCATTAATACTCTCTAATTTTTTGATTAGAGAGTTTATCAAAATTAGATAAATATAGAGTTGATATAAGATATCTATTAGTTCTATTAATACCATTTTAAGCGATTGATTGATATATTAACATTCCTAAAACAAGGTTGCTTATGAAAGATTTAAGAGAAATATCTTTATTTGAAAATTTAGATGATAAACAGATTGAACTTCTTAGCTCTTTCGCAAAAAAGAGAAAGTATGAAAAAGATTCTATACTTTTTTATGAGAAAGAAAAACCAAGCTCTTTAATACTTTTGATAGATGGTGTTTTAAAAGTTTATAAAACTGATCCTAAAAATAATGAAATAATAATGCATAGGTTTTTACCAGTTAGTTTAGTCGCTGAAATGGCGATTTTAGAAAATATTCCTTATCCCGCTTCTGCAGCATTTGAAACTGCTGGAACTGTTATTGAGATAAATTATGAAAGATTTAAAAAAGAATTTTTTCACAATCCTGAAATAGCTCTTATATTTTTTAAGTCTCTTTCCAAAAAAATAAAATACCTTGAAGATGTAATTGCTTTAAATATTGTATTAGATTCAACAGCTAGATTAGCAAAGTTTTTATGTGATGCTAGAGTTGAATTGACAACTTTAAAACATTATGATTTGGCAAAGCATTTACATATGACACCTGAAACATTATCAAGAACTTTTAAAAAGCTTGTTGTTTTAGATTTAATTGAAAAAGAGTTAAAAGGGTACAAGGTTAAAAATAGAGAGGGTTTAAAAGTGCTTTTTGAATAGCACTTTTAAATTGTATAAGTTTTTATTTTAATGCACTTTTTATAGCATCTTCTAAATCACTATTTGCAGGTACTATATCAAATGAGCCTTTACTGAAAGTAACTGTTACAGATGTAGAGTCGTCACCGTCTATTTTTTCAGCAATTATAGCATTGCTTTTAAATTCAGTCATTTTCCAACCATTATTCTCACCAGCTTCTTTGATAATCTTATGTAGCTTTTCCTGAGTCATATGTTTGTTATTAATCTCCCCAGTATGTGCCTCTTGTGCTTCTGGTGCCTTTGAAGATGTCGCCGCTCCACGACCTGCTAGTACTAATGCACTTAGAGCTGATGCTATACCTAGTGTAATTACTTTTCTCATTCTTAATCCTTGCTTTTATTTTAAGTGTTTTAAAACATTCGTCACTATAATATAATAATAAATATAAAAATAATTTTAAGTTTGATAATATTTATATTTTCCTGCAATATTTTACTAAGTTTATTAGTTTTATTCCCAATATTTGATTGTTTACAAAAAAATTGTAAGATTCTTATAAAATTATTACTAGGAAGTACTTATTATGAATAAATACATTTTACTTATATTGGTTGCATTTAGTTCTCTTTATGCTGAACAAACTGGCTTGGAAGCTTTTAAAGATAAAAATTACGATAAAGCATTTAAATTGTATAAAGAAGAAGCAGTTAAAGGAGATAGTGTTTCTCAAAATGCTTTAAGTTATCTTTACTTTAATGGGATAGGGACTTCAAAAAATTTAGAAGAGGGTCTTGTTTGGTTGAAAAAATCTGCACATAATATGGATGCTGTGGCTCAGTATGATTTGGCAATGATGTATTTAAGTGGACATAATGTTGCTCAAAATTTAAAATTAGCATTAACATGGTTAGATTCTTCTTCTGATCTTGGTAATGCTAATGCTCAGTATAATTTAGCTCTTATGTATTATGAGGGTAAAGCTGTTGATATGAATGTTACTAAAAGTGCTCTACTTCTTGAAAAAGCTGCGATTGGTGGTAATGTAAAAGCACAACAAAATGTTGGTGTTGTATATATGCAGTTGTTGGATTTTAATAAAGCTACTCAATGGTTAAAAGTCAATGCACATAGTGGTGATACAAATGCTTATTATCTACTTGCAGAAGCATATTGTAGTCAAGAAAAATTTGCAGAAGCAAAAATATGGGCTAAAAAATCTATGGATAGTGGAAATGTAGCAGCAAGTGAACTTTGGAAGAAATATAAGTTAGAAAAATATTAATTATAAGAACTATATAGTATAATAATTTGAATTTTAGTTTAAAGGGCTTTTATGAAATTAATTGTTACTGTATTGTTTTTGTTTTTTTGTACGATAACTCATGCAAAATATTTAGATAGTGAAACTTGTAAAGAGTGTCATGAAGATATTCATTATGAGCATATGAAATCTATGCATGCTAAATCATCATTATTTACAGATGAGGTTCATAGAAAAGTTAAAAATGCTGTAAATAAAGATAAGTATTCTTGTGCCCTATGTCACATGCCATCAACTAAAAATCTTGCTTCTATGATTCGTGGAATAGAACAACCTAATGAAAGAGATGTAAGACAAACTGATGGTGTTTCATGTATCTACTGCCACCAAATTCGTGATATTTATCATGGTAAACAATATAATATTAATTTTTCAAATGCAAAAGCTGGTGAGAAACCAACTATGTATGGTAATCTTATTAACCCAGATGATAGTGACAAGCATCATGCTAAAAGTAATGAAATCTATAAAAATTCTGAAGTTTGTATGGGATGTCATTCACATAAACAAAATAGCAAAGAGTTTGAAGTTTGTAATACAAAAGATGAGTATGATAAAACAAGTGACTGTATCGGTTGCCACATGCCAAAAGCTCCAGGTGGAAATGAAAAGTTCAATAAAAAAGGTCGTGATGAATACGCAACACATGAATTTTTAGGTATTCGTTCTACTGAGATGATTAAAAAAGCTGTTAAACTTG
>JAIOSY010000197.1 GCA_021107375.1 Sulfurimonas sp. | reverse complement strand
TGTAAAGTTCAACACCATACCAGCGAATTTCACTCTCTATGTTGATTATATTTGCCTCTTTTAAGACTTCAAAATTTGGGTAAATAATGGCAAACGGATAGTTTTTACGCATAATTACTTTTACTTTTTTTACATATGGGGAGTGAAATAAGATTCTAGCTTCTATTTTTTTTAAATCCATTTTTTATTTTAGCTCTAAATCAATTATAATGTCAAGTCAAGCCTATATTAAGAGCCAAAAAGTTAAAATCACATAATTATAAAATTAAGGACTTTTTTGCTAAATTTACCAAATGCATTGGCATCACTTCGAATACTCTTAGCACCATTAATGTTTTGGATGATTTTAAATTCTGAACTTTTTACAAATAATGGTTTTCATATCTCATGGAACTACTATTTTACCTCACTACTTTTTGTTTTAGCATCTGCTACCGACTTTTTTGACGGGTTTATAGCAAGACAATGGAATCAGATGACAATGCTTGGAGCAATTTTAGACCCACTCGCAGATAAAATGCTTACTCTTGCTGCTTTTTTAGGTTTGATGATGATTGGAGAAGCTTCTGCTTGGGCAATTTACATCATAGTTGTTCGTGAACTTTTTATAACTGGACTTCGTACAGTTGCAGTTAGTGAAGGACTTGAGGTAAAGGCATCATGGGCTGGAAAAGTAAAAACAGTAGCACAAATGATAGCAATAGGTTTTTTACTTATGCACTGGCAATTCGGAGCAGAACTACTTTGGTTTGCAGTTGCACTTACTGTTTACTCAGGACTGGAATATCTTTGGGGCTTTAAAAATGCTCTTTTAAGAGAGAGTAAATAATGGGTATGCAACTATGGGTATGATGGTATCACTTTTAGTTCTTTCTGCTTTAATCTTTTTTCATGAACTAGGACACTATACAGCTGCTCGTCTTATGGGTGTTTATGTTGAAGTTTTTAGTATCGGTTTTGGTAAAAAAATGACCTCTTTTCGCAAATGGGGAACAGAGTGGAGAATCGCTATGATTCCTCTTGGTGGTTATGTAAAAATGAAAGGACAAGATGATTCTGACCCAACAAAAATCTCTTTAGATGATGATAGCTATAACACAAAAACACCTGCACAAAGAATTTTTATACTTTTAGCTGGTCCCGCAGCTAACTTTGTTTTAGCCTTTGTTCTTTAATTTTTCATCGCTCTAGGTGGACCAAATATTTTATCTCCTGTTATTGGTAAGGTTGTTAAAGACTCACCTGCTTTTGTTGCTGGATTAGAAACAAACGACACAATCAGTTCAATAAATGGAATTAAAATCACAACTTGGAAAGATATGGCTAGTATCATCTCTACTGCCGATGGTAGTTTAAATATTGAGATAATCAGAGATGAATTTATAGAGTTTAAAACACTTACACCTAAAATCACAGAGACTACAAATATATTCAATGAAGTAGTTCAAAAGAAAATGATAGGCATAGGAAGTGCAGGAGTTTCTCATAAGCTAGAACTTGGAATTGGAGAAACTTTTTCTTATGCAACTGAACAAACAATTTTTGCTTCAACTATGATATTTACAGGTGTTAAGAAACTAATCATGGGAGAAGTTCCTGCTAAAGAGTTAGGTGGAGTTATCTCTATAGTAAAACTAACTTCAGATGCGACAGATGCTGGTTGGATGAGTGTTTTGTTTTTTGCTGCACTTATATCTGTAAATCTTGGCGTTTTAAATCTACTACCAATCCCTGCCCTAGATGGTGGACATATAATGTTTAACCTTTATGAGATGATAAGCAAACGAGCTCCAAGCGAAGCAGTTTTAATAAAACTAACAATAGCTGGATGGGTAGTTCTTTTTTCACTTATGGGACTTGGACTTTATAATGATATTGCAAGATTGATGGGATAAACTAAGATTCCTCATATTTATATGTTATTATTTTACTAAATATTAATTATAAGGGTAAAAATGTTTTTTAATAATAAAAATTTACAAGAAGAGTTAAAAGAGAAAGATTCAACAATAAATGAACTACAATTACAAGTCACTTCATTATCAAATGAGATTCAAGAGTTAAAAATAGAACAAAAACAAGCAATTAACACTGCGATGATGAATAAACTTATTCATACTTTAACAGAAGGATTAACAGGTGCTTGTGATAATGACTTAACAATGTTAAGAGAAGACTTAGAATTTAATCTCGATTTACTTGATGAAGTAGATGCAAATGATGCTAAAAACAAAGATTTTACACAAAAAGTAAATACTGAATTATCAGAACTTACAGATATATCAAACTCACTTATGGAACATATTGGTCAAACTTTTGAACAAGTAAATACTTTGAACTCAAATGTTGAAAGTATCTCTGATGTTATTAATCTAATCAAAGATATTTCAGATCAAACTAATTTACTTGCATTAAATGCTGCTATTGAAGCTGCTCGTGCTGGTGAGCATGGTAGAGGTTTTGCTGTTGTTGCTGATGAAGTTAGAAAACTAGCTGAAAGAACACAAAAAGCAACAAGTGAAGTAGAGATCTCTGTTCAAGGCTTAAAACAAAATGCTCAAGAGGTTCATGGACATTCAGAAGCGATGGAATTACTATCACAACAATCAACTTCTAAAATGGATCTATTTTCTGAAGAGATGGTAGTCTTATCTGAAAATGCAAGTTTAATAGAAGAAGAAACAAAAGATATAACAAACTCTATTTTTGTTGTTCTTTCTAAATTAGATCATTTAGTATTTAAAGCAAATGGATATAAAGCTGTATTTACTCAAAAAGTAGATGATCATTTTACTTCTGAAAAAGAGTGTAGACTTGGTAACTGGTATTTTAATGGAAAAGGTAAAGAAAATTTTAGTACTTGTACAACTTATTCAAAAATGGTTGAACCACATAAAGAGGTACACGACAACATTAAAAAAGCAGTTGCTTGTGTTAAAGCAGGAACTTGTACACAAGAATCACAAAATATTATGACTTATTTTCAAGCAGCAGAAGATGCTTCTCATACACTTACAGAAATGTTATCTGATTTACTTGTTGAAGAGAGAAACTTAAGACATAAAAAATAATATTTTGATAAAATTGCAATAATAAATCTTAAAATAATTGGATAATTATGAATGAATTAGAATATAAAATATATATAGACGATGTGATAAGAAGAGTTGAGACAGCTAGACTTCAAGTTAGTGCTCATCATATAGTTAAAATAGTGGCGATTAGTAAGTACTCTACGGCTGATGAGATTGAAAAACTTTATAAAATAGGTCAAAGAGCCTTTGGTGAAAATAAGGTTCAAGATTTAAAAGCCAAGGCTACAGAACTTGAAGAGTTACCACTAGAATGGCACTTTGTAGGAAATCTACAAAAAAATAAAATAAATAATCTACTAAATATAAACCCTAGCCTTTTTCATGCACTTGATTCAGTTGAGTTAGCACAAGAGTTACAAAAAAAACTTTTAGCTAAAGATATGTCTCTTGATTGCCTACTTCAAATAAACTCTGCAAAAGAGGATTCTAAACATGGTGTTATGCCTGAGTTGGCATGTTCGATTTATAAACAAATCCAAAAAGAATGTCCAAACATAAACTTAAAAGGTGTTATGAGTATCGGAGCACATTCTGATGATAAATCAGTAGTTAAAAAAAGTTTTGAAATAACTCACAATATTTATAAACAACTGGGTGGCGCTACAATCTGTTCTATGGGGATGAGTGGAGACTTTGAATTAGCTATTGAATGTGGCTCAAATATGATTAGGCTTGGTTCTGTAATGTTTAATAAATAATAAAAATCTTTTAATCTTTATTAGCTATAATCACGCAAATTATAAGGATTAAAATGAAAAAAACAATACTAATGGACAAATACCCTATTTTCTCTCTAGAGATTAAAAAAGAAGAGACTACATATACTACTGCTAGTGAAATTATTGATTATCTAAAAAGCTTAATTGAAGCACACCCTATTGCAACTTTTATATCTATTTTTGATCATTATGCACACACCTCTTCTATGAAAGATGGTGTAATAGCAGATGAGATAAAAGATGCAAAAAATATCATTTTTTGTTTTGGAAAATCACTTCCTAGCACTAAAATATTAGCTGTTCGTCCAAGAAGTATTGGTGTTTGTGAATTAGAAGACTCTTTTGTAATTGACTTTTTAGAAGTTCCAAATGAACAACTTCATGTTGTTACAGAAGATTGGGCTAAATCAGTAGCAAACAAATAAAAACTACCTTCTTCTAAACCTAACATCACAATTAGATGGATTTTTAAGCAATTTTGTTTGAAAATCTATCATCTTTGTGAATGGATTTAAAAAACCTTCTAACTGCTCTTTTTCTATTGTTTCCACATGCCAAAAGTTTAAAAGTTCTAAAACAACCAAAGTTGATTCCATCGTTGATAAGTAGTTACTTTTTGGCTGTTCTTTTATTTTGTACTTTGATACACGAGATGTTTCAAAACTCATATGTTGTAACTTTTGTAAGTTTTCACTCTCTTTAAACATCTTATTTATACATGTCCAAGTTGAATCTATTAAAAATATTGCCATTTTTTTAGGCTCTTGGCATGTGGAGATTGGATTTGTTTTACTTAGATTTATGGCATGTGGACTTGGAAACAAAATATAACTCTCATGAGTATCTATTATCCCATTTATTCTTTTGTTATTTGTAAAATCAATCCCCACAAAAAGTTCTGAATTTTTTAAACTTAAATTTGTAAAATGTCCAGTGTTGTTTTTTACCTTTTTAAACTCTTTTGGGTGCATAAGAATTACAAACTTTGTATTTGTATCAAAAGGCTCAATATATTTACACATACAAGAACTTTTGGGTCTAAAACACTTGTAGCATTTTTCTCTATCGCCATAAAGTGTCAAAAGCTACTCAATTCACGAAGTGGCAT
>JAIOSY010000222.1 GCA_021107375.1 Sulfurimonas sp. | reverse complement strand
TATCTTTCCTAAACCTTTTTGATTTACTACTCCTGTTGTCGGCAGAAAATAAACAGCAGAAAATCTTGTGTCATGAAGAAAATATTTTCTATCTTGACCATGAGTTGAACCGATAAAAATAACCTCATGACCTTTTTTAATAGCAGCTTCAACAAGAGCTTCAGCTATCATAAGATGCCCACCTGTTCCACCACCTGTAATACATATTCTCATTATCTTACCTCATTCATATCTGCTTTTTTTGATGCCATCAACACCATACCGATACCAATAGAAGCAGCAAGTATCGCAGAACCTCCATAACTTAAAAATGGAACTGATATACCTTTAATCGGAGTAATTCCACTTATACCATAGGCATTTACTAAAAAAGCAAAAGATAAAATCAAACCTATCCCAATACTAAATAGATAAATTGTTTGCTCTTTAGTTCTATTTGCAACTTTAAAAATTCTTTGTAGCATCCACATAAATATAAATACAACAAATAAAACTCCAAAAAATCCAAACTCTTCAGCAATTCCAGCTAAAATAAAATCGGTATGAACTTCTGATAAAAAGCCCAGTTTAAAAGTTCCATTTGCTATACCTGTTCCAAAAAATCCACCATTATGGATTGCATTTAGTGAGTGACCTATCTGATATGGTTCTACCTCTGTAGGAACGCGTAACTGCTCAGCAATAGAAGCTGGAAAAAGTTCTAAAACAGAATTTTGAGCCAATGCCCACCATGATTTTATTCTGATAATTCTATGTTCTGCTGTCATGATAAAAAAGATAAAAAACACAAATACAGCAGAAAGAATACTAAAGAAAAATCTAAAACTACTACCTGCAAATACAAGCATAAAAAGAAGTGTTAAACCAAGAACAACGACTTGTCCCAAATCACTTTGAACAAAAGCGATAATAAACATAGAAGCTACAAAAACAAGAGCATAAGGGATAAATCTTTTAAACTCATTTAATAAACCCATACCACCATGATGACCAAGCCTTCTTGAAAAACTCCAAGCTAAAAAATAAACAAACCCTATTTTAAAAAACTCTACTGGAGCTAAAGAAAATCCAAAAAGTTTTACCCATCTTTTTGCCCCACCAACTGTTGGAACTATTGTTTCTGGTAAAAAAGGCATAGCAATCATAAGAGCGGCGGAACCAATAAAAAGAATAAAACCTATCGGAGTAAGCCATTTATCGGGATTTAGTTGTGAAATCAACCAAATAACTGTAATACTTAAAACCCCAAAAACAGCCTGTCTTATCGCAAAATGAAACTCATTTACACCAAAAAGCAAGGTTGTATAAGTTGATAAAGTATATGCCATAATAATACTGATACCAATCAAAGTAGAGACTAGTGCAAAAAGCTTTCTATCAGCCATTTTATAGCCTATTTTAACTTATTTATTTTGAGAACAAACTCAACTTCTGGTTTAGATATATTTAACTCTTTTGAGATAGTATCTAAAGATGTCCCCTGTCTAAAAAGAGAGATAATTTTTTCATCATCATTTCCATTAACAGAGTTTGGAATAGAGAATTGTTTTACACCATTTTCTAAAGTAGAAACCCGAGATTCAACAGAAACATCAATAGCTTGAATATTTTCTTGCATCTGCTTTAATCCAAGACTAAGAGGCTGAACCATATCATAAACACTTCTCTCTATCTCTTGATAAATCTCCTCATCACTCATCCCTTTTTTATTTTTTTGTATAGATTTTTGAGTCTCAGTAATATTTTTTTTAAGATAATAAACTTCTCGATTTAACTCCTCTACAACACTAGCAACCGAGTGGATATTTCTGTTGTAATCTTGGTCTTTTGAATAAACGAAATAAAGAAGATAAAGAATTACAGCTGCCATACCAATAACAATGTACTCTATATTTAAAAAATCTTGAAAGTTTTCTATCACTGTTTTTTCTCTCTTGCTTCACGAATAAGAACTCTCTCTCTTGATGTCATATAAGAGCCCCACTCTTTTTCATCTCTATCATGGATTCTAGTGATTTTTGCTAAAGTTTTACTCTCAGCCACGAAAAATACACCAACATCTCTTTTTGGGTGAACTGGCATCTCAATACGACCATAATATTCCATCCTCTCATCTAAAAGTTCATCACTAAGATTAAAATGCTCAAAACCAATAGAATCAATATGTGCTTCAACTGTAAGTGAAACCCGTACAGGCGTCTCATCTTTTAAAAACATCTCAAGAGCATCTATTTTATTGTGAAGTTCAACAATAAGATTTAATAAAACTGGATCAGTATCAGAAGTCTCACCTTTTGCTTTTGCAAGTTTTAGCCATTGGTTTATTGCGTTATCATCAGATTCACTTAGTTGATGATATTCCCTCTCAAACAGCTCTTTATTTACACTTGCTTGAGAAAAAACTAAACTTATCGGTGCTTGAACTAAACGAGGTGCCATTATAAAACCTTATCTAAAATAATTAATACTAAAAATGCAATACCAAGGTATCCATTTACTGTAAAAAATACACGATCTATTTGAGTAAAATCTTTTCTTACCAGATAATGTTCATATCCAAGCATCACTGCACTTGCGACTACAGCTAAAAAAGCAAAAGAACCAAGTCCTGCCACCCAAACAAACAAAGCCCAAAAAATTACAGTAAGTACATGAAAAATTGCAGATATAAAAAGTGTAGCCTCTGCACCAAATTTTGATGGGATAGAGTGAAGATTATTTTGTTTATCAAACTCCATATCTTGAAGTGAGTAAAGCAAATCAAACCCTGCAACCCAAAAAATTACACCTAAACTAAGAATAACTGACCAAGCAGGAATCGTAGCACTAACGGCAACAACACCAGCGATAGGGGCAAGTCCTAAAGAGACACCTAGTACAATATGAGCTAAAGATGAAAATCGTTTAAAATATGAATACCCACCTAAAATAAAAAGAATCGGGATACTAAGTTGTAAAGCCAGTGGATTTATCATATATGCTACAGCTATAAATACTAAAGCATTCACAAGCACAAAAAGCATAATCGTTGGAGCATTTAGTCGCCCATCTACATTTGGTCTATTTTCAGTTCTAGGATTTTGAGCATCAACATCTCTATCTGCATAGCGATTTAAACCCATTGCAAAATTCCTAGCACTTAAAGCTGCTAAAACACCCATCATAAGTAGCCAATACCCAAACCACCCATCAGCGGCAACAATCATACCAATAAAAATAAATGGCAGCGAGAAGATGGAGTGTTCAAACATAACTAATTCATTAAAATCTTTTACTTTTTTTATAATTCTTTGCAACTTATTAGCCTATGAAATTTTTATATTATTTTACCCAAACTTGTTTTAAAATGATATAATTTGGATATGAATTCAAAGATAAAACACTTAGCGATTATTGGTCCAACAGCTTCAGGTAAAAGTGATTTAGCGATTAATGTTGCTAAAGAGATTGATGCTTATATACTTTCTATAGACTCTCTTAGCATCTATAAAGAGATTTATATTGTCTCAGCAAAGCCCTCAAAAGAGGAGCTTAACTCAGTTAAACATTTTGGAATAGATGTTTTAAATCCAGATGATTATTTTAGTGTTGATATTTTTATAAATCTTTATA
>JAIOSY010000032.1 GCA_021107375.1 Sulfurimonas sp. | reverse complement strand
TGCACCTCAGTAGTAATTTCTATTTTTTCTTCTATTATTTCAACTTTTTTTGTTTTTTTCTCAACAATAATTGGCTCTTGAGGTTTAATTATATCTTTAACAATAGGAATAACTTTTTTTGGTATTGTTTTTTTAGGAATAACCTTCTTTTTTACTTTTGGTTTAGGTTTAGGTTTTTTCTTAGGTTTTTTTGGAATTGGTTTAGGTTTAGGTGGGATAGATTTTATTATTTTTTTAGGTTTTATAATAGGCTTTGGTTTCGCTTTCGGTTTAGGCTCAACTATACAAGATAGCTTTAGTGGAATCTTTTTTTCTATCTCTTTTTCAAGTGGTGGTATATTTTTCCATACAAAAAAAAGTGCAAACGCAATTGATGTATGAATTATTAGAGAGAGAAAAAAGGAACTGCTATGTCTAATCATAAAAAGGATATTATCTAAAAGAGTATTATATAAATGTTAAATTAGATGTGGAATAAAAATTCCATATCTAATAGCTTAAATAGAGCGTTTAAATTCAGGATAAGCTTCAACACCACATTCATTAACATCCATACCTTCAAGCTGAGCATCTTCCTCAGCTCTAAATACGGAGATTTTATTGATAACAAATAAAACTATAAATGAAACACTAAAGGCGAATACGGCAACAACTACAACACCTTTTAGTTGGTCTAAGAAAGAGATACTATCAACAAATATACCAACAGCTAAAGTTCCCCAGATACCATTTACAAGGTGAACAGATAATGCCCCAACCGGATCATCAAGTTGAAGTTTATCAAAAATTGGAACTGCAAAAACAACTAAAGCACCACCAATAACACCGATAAGAATCGGAGTATAAGCATCATATAAATCTGGTCCAGCAGTAACAGCCACAAGCCCACCTAAAGCACCATTTAAAATCATAGTGATATCAAATAGTTTGTATCTCGCATACATAATGATACCTGCAATAATTGCTCCAGCTAAACCAGCTGTGTTTGTATTCATAATAGTTTTTGCTACAAGATTAGCATTTTCTACACTCGAGATACTTCCAACAGAACCACCGTTAAATCCAAACCAACCTATCCATAGTAAAAATGCTCCAAGAACAACAAGAGGAATATTTGAAGCAGGGATAACTCTAACTTTTCCATTTTTATATCTTCCACGACGAGAACCTATTATAAGGATAGCAGCAAGTAAAGCCCAACCACCAGTTGAGTGAATGATAGTTGAACCTGCTAAATCGTACATGTTGATATCAAGGAATGTTCCAGCAATCATATCTGCACCCCAACCAACATTAACAACGGTAGGATAGATTAATCCACCCATAACAACAGCAAAAATAGCAAGAGGGATGATACGAACTCTTTCACTAACACCACCACTCATAATATTTACAGTCTTACCAACAAATGCCATTTGAAACATAAAAGCAGCCCATTTACTCATGCTATCATTTTCCCATGAACCAAATGCAAGGTCATAACCAATAAGTAAAAATGCTAAAGATGCAACAGCATAAATCATTACATTTATAGTTAAAACAGAGGTAACATTTTTTGTACGAACAAGTCCAGCCTCAAGCATAGCAAAACCTGGTACCATAAATATAATAAGAACCATAGAAAATAGTGCGAAAAAAGTGTCGATGATATATTTAAAATCAGCTTCTAACATGAAAATACCCTTTTTGTTTTAAATTATAGGGATTTTATCTAAATTTTTTTATTTTTTGGAATTAAAGTGATTAAAATTTAATCATTTGTATATTTTGAAGGTATTTCCACATGCCATGGCACCCCAAGAGTATTTCCTCGTTTCACTCACGGCACATGTGGAAGTGGCTGGAAAAATTTAAAATTTATATTGCCTCTGTGTCTGTTTCACCAGTTCTAATTCTAATGATTTGTTCAATATCACTAACAAATATTTTACCATCACCAATTTTACCAGTTCTTGCAGCTTCAACGATTGTAGATGTAACTTGATCTACATCTTTGTCATCAACAATCATCTCCATTTTAATTTTTGGTAAAAAATCTACCACATATTCTGCACCACGGTAAAGTTCACTATGACCTTTTTGACGACCATAACCTTTAACTTCACTAACAGTCATACCTTCGATACCAATCTCAGCTAATGCATCTTTTACATCTTCTAGTTTAAATGGTTTAATAATAGCTTCTACTCTTTTCATCTTATATCTCCAGATATTTTATTTTTGTATTGTATCATATTTAAAATGTACAGTTTTAATTATGATGTTATAAATTTAATGCTTTTTCACCATGAGTTGTTTCATCAAGACCTCTTGCCTCAGTCTCTTCATCAACTCTACCACCACCAGTTAGTGCAGATGCTATGAAAAATACTACAGCAGTCGCAATTCCTGAATAAACAATAGTTAAACCGATTGCTGAAAGCTGATTTACTAATTGACTCATCATATTATAATCTTCAGCCATTGCATAATCAGCTATGAAGATAGCAGTTGCAATTGAACCCCAGATACCAACAAGACCGTGAATCCAAAATGCATCTAAAGAATCATCAACTTTAAACATACCTTTTAGTTTAGCAACACCATAAAAACCTAAAGCACCACCAACAAGACCGATAATAATCGCACCCTCAACACCAGCAGAACCTGAAGCTGGAGTAATAGCAACAAGACCAGCAACCCCACCGGAAGCACCACCAACTAGAGTAGCTTTTTTGTAAACAATCCACTCAACTAATACCCAACCGATAACACCAAGTGAAGCAGCTACATTAGTTACAAGAAATGCAGAAGCAGCAGTACCATCAGCCCCAACTTGAGAACCGGCATTGAAACCGAACCAACCAAACCATAGCAGGGCAGCACCAAGTGTTACAAGAATTGGAGAAAAAGGCTTGATAGCAGCTTTTCCATAATCTTTTCTACGACCAAGAATCATTGCTACAACAAAACCAGCAATACCAGCATTTAGGTGAACAACAGTACCACCAGCAAAATCCATTTCACCAAAGTTAAGTGTCTCACCACCACCCCATGCCCAATGTGTTACAGGTGCATAAACAATAGCTACCCATAGAGCAGCAAAGATTAAAAATGTAGAGAACTTAACTCTCTCAATCATAGACCCAGATGCAATTGCAACAGCAATAGCTGCAAAAGTTCCTTGAAATGCCACAAAAAGAAGCTCAGGGATAGTACCACTTAAACTTTCATTAGTAATTCCTGAAAGTAAAACCTTACCAGTACCTATAAAGTCACCATCACCAAAGGCAACAGAGTAACCAACTAAAACCCATACTAAAGTACCAATAGCATAAGCACCTAAACTCATACCGATTGTATTTAAAACATTTTTAGAGCGAGTAAGCCCACCATAAAATAGTGCAAGTCCAGCAGGTGTCATTAACATAACAAATGCAGTAGCAACTAACATCCAAGCAGTATCACCACTGTTTAGTGAATCTTCAGCAAATGCAAATGTTGGCAATGCTAATAGAGCAAGAAATAATCTCTTCATTATTTATCCTTATAATTTATCTACCAAAATTATACAAATATCTAAATAGTAATTAGTCAAAATACTGATTAATTTTTAATCACTAAGAAAAATAAATAATATTTGGGATTAAAAGTATCTCATTAATATAAACTCAAGGGATTTTAAGATATTATAAATCAATTTTATTTTTAGGTGTTTAAATGAGCGATTTGCTAAATAACGACGATATCCAGACTATAAATATTGAAGAAACTCTTCAAAATAGCTATCTTGATTACTCTATGAGTGTAATTGTAGGTCGTGCCTTGCCAGATGTTCGTGATGGACTTAAGCCGGTTCACAGAAGAATTCTTTATGCGATGGATAAACTAAGCCTTTCACATGGTGCAAAGTTTAAAAAATCAGCTCGTATAGTTGGTGATGTGATTGGGCAGTACCACCCACATGGTGACACGGCAGTTTATGATGCTCTTGTTCGTATGGCTCAAGACTTTTCAATGAGAATGGAACTTGTTGATGGTCAAGGAAACTTTGGTTCTGTTGATGGTGACTCTGCAGCCGCGATGAGATATACTGAAGCTCGTATGACTAAGTATGCGGGTGAACTTCTAAAAGATTTAGATAAAAATACTGTAAACATGATAGAAAACTATGATGGTACAACTAAAGAGCCGGATGTAATGCCTACTCGTGTTCCAAACTTACTTATAAATGGTTCATCTGGTATCGCTGTTGGTATGGCTACAAATATTCCTCCACATAACCCTACTGAGATTATGAATGGATTAAAAGCTCTTTTAAAAGACCCAAATATCTCTTTAGTAGATATTATGGAGCATATTAAAGCACCAGATTTTCCAACTGGTGGTATTATCTTTGGTAAAAAAGGTATTATGGATGCTTATGAGACTGGTCGTGGTCGTATAAAAGTTCGTGCTAAGACACATATTGAGCAAACAGCTAAAAAAGAGATTATTGTAATAGATGAACTTCCTTATCAAGTAAATAAAGCAAGATTAATAGAAAATATTGCAAACCTTGTTAAAGATAAAATGATAGATGGTGTTTCTTTAATTCGTGATGAATCTGACCGTGATGGGATGAGAGTTGTTATTGAATTAAAAAGAGATGCAATGAGTGAAATAGTTTTAAATAACCTTTTCAAGCAAACAAGTATGCAAAATACATTTGGTATTATCATGTTATCTATATTAAATCAAGAACCTAGAATTTTTGGAATTATAGATATTTTAAAACATTTTATAAATCACCGTAAAACTGTAATTATTCGTCGTACTATTTTTGATTTAGAAAAAGCAAAAGCTAGAGCTCATATCTTAGAAGGTCTGAAAAAAGCTATCGATATTATCGATGAGGTAATTAGAGTTATTAGAGCTTCAAATAGTGAAGAAGAAGCTAAAGAAAATCTTGTGAGCGAATTTGACTTTAGTGAGATTCAGGCTGCTAGTATCGTTGCTATGAGACTTGGTCGTTTAACTGGTCTTGAGATTGAGAAAATTGAGAATGAATTAAATGAGTTGTTAAAACTTATTGAATATTTAGAGTCAATCCTTAAAAGTGAGGATGTATTACATGGTATCATCTCTGAGGAATTTGATGAAGTTTCAGCTATATATACAGATGCAAGAAGAACAGAGATAGAAGATGACTATGATGACATTGATATTGAAGATTTAATTCCTAATGAGCCTATGGTAGTTACTATAACTCATAGAGGTTATATCAAGCGTGTTCCTCTAGCTAACTATGAAAAACAAAAAAGAGGTGGCAAGGGTAAAACTGCTGTTACTACTTACGAAGATGATTTTATAGAAAACTTTTTTACATGTAATACTCACGATACACTTCTTTTTGTTACAGATAGAGGACAGCTTCACTGGCTAAAAGTTTATCGTATTCCAGAGGGTAGTCGTATAGCTAAAGGTAAGGCAGTTGTAAACCTTGTTAATCTTGTAGCAGACGAGAAAATTTGTTCAGTTATCCCAACAACAGATTTTAGTGAAGATAAAGGTCTTGTTTTCTTTACTAAAAATGGTGTTGTAAAAAGAACAAATCTAAGTGAATTTTCAAACATTAGAAGTAATGGTGTAAGAGCTATTGTTCTTGATGAAGATGATACTTTAATCACAGCAAAAATTGCAGACCAAGATATTAGATACCTATTTATAGTTACAAAATTTGCTCAATGTATTAAATTTGAAATAGAAAAAACTAGAGAACAAGGTCGTAGCACTCGTGGTGTTAGAGGTATTAAGTTTAAACATGAGGGTGATGAAGTTGTTGATGCAAATATCATTGCAAATGATGAACAAGAGATTTTAGTGGTAGCTGAAAAAGGTATTGGTAAGAGAACTGATGCAGGTGAGTATAGACTTACAAACCGTGGTGGTTCTGGTGTAATTGCTATGAAAATGACAGCTAAAACTGGTAAAAATATTGTTGGTTGTCTAATGGTAGATGAGTCTATGGATATGATGGCACTTACAAAAGCTGGAAAAATGATTAGAGTAGATATGCATACGATCTCAAAATCAAGCAGAAATACTTCTGGTGTTTATATTGTAAAAGGCGATGAGGTAGCTAGTATTTCAAGATGTCCTAAAGAGGAAAAACCTGATGAAGAAGATGAAAATACTCAAACAACATTAGAATTGGAATAATTTTTGCTTTTTAAATTTAAATATTAAATAAATTAAGATTCAATAAATGCATCTTAACTATAAGGATTAAACATGAAATACTCGTTACTTTTAGTAGCTCTTCTTAGTGCTTCTAGTATTATGGCTGAAACTACACAGGTTGTTGAGCCAGTAGCTAGTGAGACAAAAGTTACTGTAGTATGTCCTCCTGATCAAACCATAGAAATTAATGAGCTAGAAGGTAAAATTAAAATACTAGAAACTCAACTTGGTGAAGTGGTTCAAAAAGCACAGAAACAAGAGAGCGTTTTAGCGAAAAATCAATCTATATTGATAAGTGTTATTGGTCAAGGTGTAGCACCTATGAATACATTATCTCCAGCACAGGCATATGCGTTGGCTAAAAGAGCAGCTGTGGCAGATGCATATAGATTGGTTGCAGAGAAAGTAAAAGGCGTTCGTGTTGATGGTCAAGATGTTATTAAAAATATGATGGTAAAAAGATCAACAGTTCGTACATCAGTAAATGCTATGATTAGAAATGCAAATGTAGTTGAAACAACTTTTAAAGAGGGATTATGCGAAGTAGAGATGGAAATAACTATCGCTCACTCGCAATTTGCTCAGTAATACTTTTTAACTCACTTGTTTTAAATGCGAGTGAGTATCTTATCTCCTATCGTTATGTAGTTAAAGATGCTATTTTATATAATGAATCTCTCCAAATCTCACATGCCATGAAAAGTTGTATTGGTAAACCAATAAGTTTTATAGAATTATCACATAATGGTGCTAATAATTTAGCTGGGATTATAGATGAAAATTCTGTAGAATTTATAAATTTTATACAAAAACTTGGTTTACATATTGAACATAAAGAGTTTACTTTAAATGCCCAAAATTCCTCTACTACGATACTTACCCTAAAAACAAGATGTTTCAAAGTCGATTTTAATGATAATTTTGCTAGAATCTCTCCTTTAAAATAAGGGTATTATTAGTGAAGATTGCAATCGTTGAAGATGATATAAATATGAGAAAATCTCTTGAAATTGCTATGGGTGATTATAAAGAGTTTGAGATTAAAACATTTAAGAATGCAAAAGATGCACTTAAATCTTTAAATGATTCATATGATTTAGTGATTACAGATATTAATATGCCAGGGATGGATGGTATAGAGTTTGTAAAAACTTTAAATGGAAAATTTGAAGTTATTATTATGACGGGAAATGCAACTCTTCAAAGAGCAATAGAATCTATTCATCTTGGTGTGAAAGATTTTTTACTTAAACCTTTTGATGTAGATACTTTGGTCTCAGCAATTAAAAGAGAGAGTGAAGTTCAAGAGGTAAAGAAAAAAGTAGTTAAAAAATCTACTAAGAAGCAA
Organism: Sulfurimonas sp.; assembly: GCA_021107375.1. GTDB lineage: Bacteria > Campylobacterota > Campylobacteria > Campylobacterales > Sulfurimonadaceae > Sulfurimonas. The sequence continues at coordinate 6,073 of JAIOSY010000032.1, read as the reverse complement.
ACAAATGATTTTTTAGGTTCATCAAAAGTTTTAGAATCTGTTTTGAATATCGCAAATAAAGCTGCTAAAACAGATGCAAGTATTTTACTTTTAGGTCAAAGTGGTGTAGGTAAAGAGGTTTTTGCAACTCATATTCATAAAACTTCACCAAGAGCTAAAAAGCCTTTTATCGCAATAAATATGGCAGCAATTCCTGAAAATCTAATAGAGAGTGAACTTTTTGGATTTGAAAAGGGTGCTTTTACAGATGCTAGTGAAGCCAAAGCTGGACAATTTGAGTTGGCAAATGGTGGGACACTGTTTTTAGATGAGATTGGTGAGATGCCTTATGCTGTTCAAGCAAAACTTCTTCGTGCTTTGCAGGAAAAAGAGGTTAGAAGACTTGGTTCATCTAAAGTTACAAAGATTGATATTAGAGTAGTGTCTGCTACAAATGCTAATTTAGCAGATAAAATAAAAACTGGTGAATTTAGAGAAGATTTGTATTATCGTTTAAATACAATCCCTCTTCATATTCCACCTCTTTGTGAGAGAAAAGATGAAATTTTACAGATTGCAGAGGCAATGTGTGAGACAAACTGTAAAAAATATGAATTTGAATTAAAAACTTTTAGTGAAGATGCAAAAAAACAACTTTTAGAATACTCTTGGCCTGGAAATATAAGAGAGTTGATTTCTGTTGTTGAAAGAGCAGTGATTTTAAGTGAAGGTTCAGAAATTTCAGCAGATGAACTTTTTTTACAAAATAGATTTAATTAAGGATTTGAAGATATGAGAAAATATAATGTAGCAGTAGTTGGGGCAAATGGTGCTGTTGGTGAAGAGATTTTAACAATTTTACAAGAGATAGATTTTCCATTAAATAAATTAGTTCCATTGGCAAGTGCAAGAAGTCTTGGTAAAACAGTAGAGTTTAACGGTAAAAGCATAGCTATACAAGAATTAACGAATGATATATTTAAAGAAGAGGAGATAGAGATAGCTCTTTTTTCTGCTGGTGGAAGTGTTAGTTCTGAGTTTGCTTCTGATGCTGTAAAAGCTGGTGCAGTTGTAATTGACAATACTTCACACTTTAGAATGGATGAAAATGTACCTTTAGTTGTTCCTGAAGTAAATCCTGAAGATATTGCAAAGTGGAAAGATACAGGGGTAATAGCTAATCCAAACTGTTCAACTATTCAAATGGTTCAAGCACTTAAACCTCTTGATGAAGCTTATGATATAAAAAGAGTTGATGCAAGTACATATCAAGCAACAAGTGGTGGTGGTAAAACTGCTATGGAAGAGTTAGTATCTCAGATGCAAGACTTTTTTGCATTTAAACTTGATGATGCAGAGCATAAAGCTTTTCCTCATCAAATCGCTCTAAATGTAATCCCTCAAATAGATGTTTTCATGGAAAATGGATACACAAAAGAGGAGATGAAAATGGTAAATGAAACAAGCAAAATTATGCATAAAGATATTCCTTTAAGTGCAACTTGTGTTCGTGTACCAACTCTTCGTGGTCATGCAGAATCTCTTACACTTACTTTTGCTTGTGATGTAGATGCAAATGAGGTAAGAGAGGTGTTAGCAAAAGCACCAAACATTGTTATTTTAGATAATATAGATGAATCTTTATATCCTATGCCAGCAACTTGTGTAGATATGAATGAAACTTTTGTAGGTAGAATCAGAAATGATACTTATGCTAAAAATATGATTCATATGTTTGTTGTTGCTGATAACCTTAGAGTTGGAGCTGCTACAAATGCTGTTCGTATTGCTCAAAAATGGGTAGAGATGGAAGGGGAAAAATAGATGATAGAAAAAACTTTTGAAGGTTCGTTATGGGCATCAAGATTTATGGTTGTACTTGCTGTAATATTTGGTTTAATTGGAGCAGTAGTACTTTTTGTTGTTGCTTCATTTGATATATATGAAACAGCAAAATTTGTTTTAAATACATATATAACACATGCTCATCCAGAGAATTTTCATGAAGATGTTGTTGGTGGAATAATTGGAGCAGTAGATTTATATCTTATTGGTGTTGTTATGTTATTATTTTCTTTTGGTTTATATGAGCTTTTCATATCTGATATAGACGCAGCAAAAGATGAAGAGGGTGCAGATAATAAAATTTTAGCAATTCATTCATTAGATCAATTAAAAGATAAAATTTCTAAAGTAATCGTAATGGTTTTAGTTGTTTCATTTTTTCAAAAAGTTGGACATACAGAGTATAGTGGAGCATTAGATATGCTTTATTTCGCAATTTCAATCACTGCTGTTTCAGTAGGATTATATTTTTTAGGTAAGGTAGGAAAAAAATAATGGGTAAAATTTTTGTAGATGCGTGTTTAGGTAAAGAGACTCCATACACTCATGTTTGGATGATGAGACAAGCTGGAAGATACCTTCCAGAGTATATGGCAGTTAGAGCTGAGGCTGGTAACTTTTTAAATCTTTGCCATAACCCTGAAAAAGCAGCTGAAGTAACTATTCAACCTTTAGATATTGTTGGAGTTGATGCTGCAATTTTATTTTCAGATATTCTTGTTATTCCTGATGAGATGGGAATGGATTTATCGTTTGTAAAAGGTGAAGGTCCTAAGTTTAGTGATCCTATCACATGCCAAGAAGACATTGATAGACTTATTGGTGGTGATGAGGCTGCTTCTAAACTTACTTACGTTTTTGATACTATTAAACTTCTTCGTAAGCAGTTAGATGAGAGAGGTGATGAGATAGCACTTATTGGTTTTACTGGTGCTCCTTGGACACTTGCTACTTACATGATTGAGGGTCAAGGTACAAAAACTTACAATATCTGTAAAAAAATGATGTACTCAAACCCTGAACTTCTTCACAGTATTTTAAGAAAAGTTACTGAAGTTGTTAAGCTTTATATGGAAAAACAGATTCAAGCTGGAATAGATGTTGTTCAGATTTTTGATTCATGGGCATCTGCTATTGAACCAGGTAGATATGATGAGTTTTCTTGGTCTTATATGGTAGAAATTGCAGAGTATTTAAAAGAGAAATACCCTCATATTCCAGTTATCATGTTCCCTAAAGGTATCCCTGCATTTTATGACAAAGTTTATGGAAACTTTGATGTATTTGGTGTTGATTGGGGAACTCCTATGTCACTAGCAAAAGAGAAACTTGGAGATAAATATGTTCTTCAAGGAAATATGGAACCATGTCGTCTTTACTCAAAAGAGGAAACAACTAAATGTGTAGAGGCTATTCAAGAAACTATGGGTGGTAAAAGACATATCTTTAATCTTGGTCACGGAATCCTTCCTGATGTTCCAGTTGAAAATGCTATCCATTTTGTAAGAGAGTGTCAAAGAGTTAGTGGAAAAAAATAATATAATATTTGGTCCTATAAACTCACGCCGTTTTGGTATGAGTTTAGGTATCGATTTATCTCCCTCAACCAAGCAGTGTAACTTTGATTGTCTCTACTGTGAACTTGCTCCAATGGCAACTGTTGATGCTCAGTCAGAAGTTGTAGAAATACCTACAATTATAAGTGAATTAAAAAAGCATCTAAGTCAAAGTATAGATGTAATAACTTTAACTGCAAATGGTGAACCTACTCTTTATCCATATCTCTCAGAACTTATAGATGAGATAGATAAAATAAAAAATACTACCCAGACTCTTATTTTAACAAATAGTGCTACTCTGATAGAAGAAAAAGTGTTTAATGCACTATTAAAACTAGATCAAGTAAAACTATCGCTTGATGCTATAAGTAATGATGTATTTAAAAAGATAGATAGACCTCATGAAAATATCAATATAAATGATGTTGTAGATAGAGTAAAAGAGTTTAGTAAAATTTATAAAGGTAAACTTTTTATAGAGATACTTTTTGTTCATGGTTTAAATGATACAAAACAAGAGGTAGAAAAGTTAAATAATGTTTTACTAGATATAAATTGTGAGAGAATAGATTTAGGAACGATAGATAGACCCCCTGCATATCCAGTAGTAGGAATAAGCTATAAAGAGCTTCACGAAGTCTCTTTAATCTTTGATAGCTCTTTACCTATTCATATAGCCTCACGAGTACATGCTGAGCCATATAACGCATACTATAGTGATGAAGAGATATTAAACACTTTAGATAAAAGACCATTAACAATGGATGATATAAATTTACTTTTTGATACAGATAGTATGGCAAGATTGAAAAACTTAATAGATAAGCAAAAAGTAGTAAAAAAAGTAGTAGGAAATTTAGAATTTTTAATTCCACATGCCAATGAAAAAAGAAAACTAAAAAAGTAGTAAAAAACTCTTGACTTTTACTACTTCATAAAGTATAATTTCGGCTCTTAAACATTCCGGATTAGCTCAGCGGTAGAGTAGGTGACTGTTAATCACTTGGTCGCTGGTTCGAATCCAGCATCCGGAGCCATCTTTAAACCCCTTAATTACGAACTTTTAAGCACTTCTTACAAATACTTTAAGTTTAGAGAAAAATCGCTTTAGTAACCTATTAGTAACCATAATCTATACTCATATATACAAATTTCAAAATTTTTTTTTACTTTTTCAAAATTAGCACTTTTAAAATTCTAAAAAACTAAAATTTATAATATACCAAAATCTAGTTTATAGTGAAACACGAATTCTATACTAATCAGGTATAATATTTATAAAAATAGCTAATTAGGATTATATTGACTATGAATGAGAATACTATACGGGAAAAACTATTTAGTAGGTTAAGTACATGTTTTCCCAACTTAACACCTTTAAGTCAAGAAGTTTATTTGAAAATTGGTAATAAAAAATCTTTTATCGATATCTTGGCACAAGATGAAGATAATAACTACGTAATTATAGAATTAAAAAGAACAAATCAAGCTTCGAGACAAGCCTTACATGAAATTTTTAAGTATACTGAATTTGTTAAAAAAAATTATGCTGTAAATGATGAATCTATAAAAATAATGATTGTATCAACTACATGGGATGAATTACTTATACCGTATTCTAAGTTTGTTAGTAAAAATACTTTTTTTGATATAAAAGGCATAAAATTAGTTGTAGATACAAACGGAAATTGTATTTCTCATAAAGAAGTTAAGACTTTAAATATAAACGATGAATTGTTTTTTTCTCCTGCACAAATATATACTTTTTATAATAATAAACTTTCACTTGATAAAGGTTTACAGAGTTACATAAATCTAATGAAAAATAAAGATATTCAGGATTATTTATTAATTATATTAAAAAATTCGGAACAAACAATAGAGTATGATGAAAATTTTGAATATATTATTTATTTTATAATGTTAAGAAAAACTAAAGAAGAATACGAAAAGATACTTGATATTATTAATGATGATGAGACGACATATTTAGCTCATAGAGATTTTTATAAATTTGGATTATCATCTTATGAAAAAGCTATTAATTTATCTTCATTACCATATAGTGATGATTTAACTAAGAATGCTAAACCATTGAATTTAGATACTTTAATATATAAAGAATTATGGGAAATTATTGAAATAAAAAGATATGGAAGATTAGAAAATAATATACTTCCTGATGAAATATTATTAAAAGAATCATTAGGTTTTAATGGAAGAGGAGATATGATATATGAGGATGATATATATTTAAGTGAAACTAATAAAGTTAATAAGTTAAAAGAGAAATCAAAGTTCCTGTTAGATAATAATGAAATGTTTAAAAATCAATTTACTATTATAATAGATAATATTTTAAGTAATAATAGTCAAGATACAAGAGTAAAAGTAATCATATATAACACTACAAATATATTATTATCATTATATCAAGAATTAGAATTTTGCAAAGATAGTACAGCAATGACATCGCTACCATTTTTTCAGATAGAAGTAGATAATACTATTTATTTAGGTACATTAATTTGGGGAAAATCGAAAGAATATAATTTCCAAGAGACTTTTAACACTATTTATTCAGATGGAATAGACTTTTTTAATAAAACACAGACAAGCCATATAATAGAAAATAATGATATATTAGAATATTTAGACTTAGAATATAATACAATAAAAATACATAATAG
>JAIOSY010000129.1 GCA_021107375.1 Sulfurimonas sp. | reverse complement strand
TCTATACTATTTAGGGAACTTAGATAAATTAATATCTAAGAATTCAAATAGAATAGACGGTCGTTGTCTTATTAGTTATTTCTAAGTAATATTCCAACTTAATAGTTGTTACTATTGAGTCTATTACTTGCTTAGTTTTCAATGATCGCAAACATTGAGTAAAACTTCAACTCGAAGCTTCCCAACCCCTTTTACACTACGCGTCTCTGTTTGTGGATGGGCATTATAGGGGGTTGTTACTTAGAGGTGGCTTAAATTATTTGGAAGCTTGGAAGAATTTTCAAGTTCATGAGTTATAACTAATCAATTTAAATTTTGACTAGTTATATTTAAGAATTATTTTTAACTATTAACCTCGATAAACTGTGCTTTTGAAAAATTTGGAACATCATCATATGAAAAAACTGCATAATATTTGTGTGCATCCTTATCTCCAAAATTATCATAAGTATAATTATCTAAACCACCGTAAAGTTTTTGTCCATCATATGGTGAGCATGGAATTCTAAATGGATTTTTAACAACTATTGCACCTTTAAATGCATCATCATCAGGAACATCCCATTCTAATTTGATTACACCACTTTCTAAAGTATGTCTTAAGTTCTCAATACTTTTAGGAGCAACTCTTCTTTTCTTTATATAGTTAATCACCAAAGATGGTCTTTTTACTCTTTTAGAGTCACACCAACTAACATTTTGAGATTTACAAAATGATTTTTGAGATGAAGCAGATATAATAAAAACAGCTTTTGAACTTTCATCTGCATTTTTCAACATCTCGGTAATCGCATATTTATCAAAAACAAACCTTTGCTTTGAATTATCTTTAATATCGGCAACACTCACATCATAACCTATTCGCTCAATTATCTCTCTATTTTTAACTTTTTTATATGTTTTTTCACCCTCACATGGAACTATCATTTCAATATGAAAACGAAGTGAATTTAAAGAGTTAATTTGTATTGCTTCTACATCAATATAAGCATTTGATATTACAGTATTATCCATCTCTGGAATATTTGATAAATCAAATTCTATACACCCATATTCTTTATCCCCATTTTTATCAAATCCTACTTTTAAACTTGATTCAATCATTTTATCTTTTGTTATTGTTGTTTCTGTTACAGATTCTAAATCGATTCTAGCTTCATTAATTGTATAAGAGATATCCAATTTAGGTCTATATGTAAGACCTCCACTAAATTTTCCATATCCAATATCCCACTGCATCATTTGTGAAGCACGACTAAGAGGAAGTGATATTGGTCCTTCCATTCTAAAATAAGCTTCTCTTCTTTTTAATGATTTTTGAAGTACTGAAATCTCTTGAGATGCAAATTGATAAGTTCTCCATACACCTTGAGCTAATTGTGCCGAACCACTTGGTCGATCTATATAACTTAATACTTTTGCATTTTTTATATCTTCAAAACTATCAATTTTATCTATTGTTCTCTCATCAACTTGACCAACTCTCCACTCTCCAAAGCTTTCAATCTGAACAGCTACACGATTCATCGGATAAAAAGAGATAGAAGCACTTGTTATAACCGCATTTTCAGGAATTGTATTTAATGAAAAACATGAAATACCATAACACTCACCTTTATTTTCAGATATACCTACAAAAAGTGAATTATTTCCAAAATGTTCATTGTTTTTCTTTGTTTTTTCACCAACATATCCTATTTTATCTGCTAATGGATATAAAATTTTAGAAAACATATTTTCAGCTGGTTGCGTTCTAATAGCACACATTTGAGCAAATGGTGATTTTATATTTCGTTTTTTACAAACTGCTCTTACATAATAGTAATAATTTGTTGAAGAAGTCAAATTTTTATCTATAAAAGTTTTTAGTTTTGTCATTCCTATTCTATTTGATATTTGAGCATATCCTTTTTTCCTATAAGAGCGATAAATTTCAAAATATAAACTATCATCATCTATATAATTCCAAGTAAGTTCAACTTCTCTAGATTTAATATTTACAGCTATAAAATTTTCTACTCTTGGTAAAAAATCTTCTTTTTTATAATTATTTACTTCAGATAATGCAAAAATTAAAGCTGAAATATTCTCATCAATATTCTCACTCATATGCTCTTTATAATCACTAATATTTCTAGTTCCTACCTCAGCTACTAAAGCTAAAACTCCTTGAGAATAATAAAACTCTCTACCACTCCCAGAGATAAGATGAACAGGTGGTTTTCCCATATGAACACCATACTCACGACCAGATTCTTTTCTAATCTCTTCAGCCATATTTCCAGCTAAAAGATTTAAATCTATTGCGTCAATGGCATCTTCATGTATAAAGTTATGAGCAGGGAAGAAAACATTTCCTTGTGAATGATAATCTAAAGCTATAGTAATATTTTTATGCTCCATTATAAAATCTCTAAGAGCAGCAGTTTCAGGTTCAGAAAATGGGCTAGGACCAGAGTATACATTTGATGTTGTATCTTTATTTGGTACAAACCCCACAGAAAAGTTTCTATTTAAATCAACTCCAAAACTTCCATCTTCATTTCTTCTTCTGTTTTTTCTCCAAAAAGAGAAATGATTTCTTGAATACTCAAATCCATCAGGATTTGCACATGGCACCATATATAGCGTAGTTGAATCTAAAATAGCATTTAATTGTGGATCATAATCAATATGTTCTAAAATATATTTTGCAAAAGTTAAAGAAAGTTCTATCCCTATCCATTCTCTTGCATGAATAGTACCAGTATAAAAAAGTGCTGGTTTTTCTTTATTTTTTTTAATATCTTTAGTAATTGTAACGGCGATAATATCTCTATCTTCCCATGTTTTACCAATTGATTCTACTTTAAAAAGGTTTGGATTAGTTTTTTGTGCAGATTTAAAAAAATCTATACATTCGTTGTATGAAGTATATTGTTGTCTCAAATTATTGCCTCAATATGAAAATTTATTTAATTTTTAAGAGCGCGATTATACTCTTTTAATCTTCAAATGAGGTAATTTTATCTATTTAGCTATTTTTCTATCTATTAAATCAACAATTAAATCTATCTTTTTATTGTTAAAATCTAATCCCATTTTTTCTTGCTCAGGAGTTGCAAAAGCTGGAATACCATTTACTTCAAGAACTATATACTCCTCTTTTTCAAGATCATATATAATATCAACTCCACCAATATCTACACCTGTTGCTTTACATGCATTTATGGCTGTATTTATAATATCGTCATTCGCTTCTCTCATAAATACAGAACCACCAGCAGTGATATTTGTTCTCCAATCTGTTCCATTTGCTTTTCTACCATAACAAGCTACAAACTCACCATCAACAACATCTACTCTAAAATCAGTGTTATCATATTTTATAAATTTTTCAACATAAAAATATCGTAAATCCATCTGATTTAAAAATGGCATTAACATATCAAGACTTGCTTCATTTTCAATCTTAGTAAGTCCAACTCCACCCCAACCATCAGTTGGTTTATAAACCATTTTATCCCATTGTTTGATAATTTTTTTAAGTGCTGCTCCATTATCTCTATGACAAAGCTTATAATCAGCCGTTTGAATCCCCTCATTTCTAAGAACAAATGATGTATGAAATTTATCTTCAGTTAGAGCAAAGGCATCATAAGAGTTAATCATAGGAATAACACGATTTAATGCTTGATAAAGATACATTTGATACTGAGTTTGTTCACCTGCATTATATGAAAAAAACAAATCTAATTTATCAACTTTTAATTTATCATAATAAATATGTCCATTTTGAGCAATACAATCGTGTAATCTTATATCATTAATGGTTTCAATATCTCTTTCTCTTAATTTTTTAATAATTTTCTTCTGAATTTTATCTCCACCACTATTGCTATAAAGCCACATTCCTATTTTTCTATTTAATGACATACACGCTCCTTAAAAATCTGATTTTTCTATAAAATATTTAAATAATTTTTTACTTAATTCTATTCTACTTACAAAACTACTTTTACTTGCTCTCTCTTTAACGGTGTGATCACCATCACCAAAGGGTCCAAAGCCATCAAGAGTTACAACACCGTTTGAACTTACGATATTTGCATCACTAACTCCACCTCTCTCCTCAGATTTCAAATCTTGATTTGTAATACTTTCAATCGATTTAATCAAATTAAGAGAAGCTGACGAAGTTTGCATAACATCTCTTTGAATACCACCACTTAAAATTGAAGAAGTTCCATTTACATAAGAAGTATCTACTATTTCATCTACATTTTTTAAAACTCTATCTCTCTCATCTTGTGTTTTATACCTAAGTTCAAAAGTGATCTTGGCATGTGGACTTATTGTATTTGCACCAATTCCACCCTCAATTTTTCCAACATTAACTGTTGTCCCTTTTGATAAGTCAGTTAGTTTTACTAACTCCTGAAGTTTATACGAACTCTCAAGATTTGCATCATACCCATCAGTATAACTATTTCCAGCATGAGCAGCTTTTCCTTGGATATCTATGAAAAAAGTACCAACTCCCTTTCGTCCAGTAACAACTTCCATATCCTCACCAGCAGCTTCATAAACAAAACAATAGTCATAATCTTTTGCTAACTTTATAGTTAAATATTTTGAGTCATCACTTCCAGTTTCCTCATCACTTACAAGTAATATATCAATGTTCTGTATATCAATACCATCTTTTTTAAGTTCACGGAGTGCTTGAAGGGCTACAATATTTCCACCCTTCATATCACAAACACCTGGACCATATATCCAATCTGCATCTTCGGTATAATCTTCAAATTTATTTGGAGGAAAAACTGTATCAAGATGTCCTAATAAAAGCAATCTTTTAGCAGTTTTGGCATGTGGAGATTTATAGTGACGATGATTTCCAATATCACCTCTTTCATGAATATCAGATATGAAGCCTAATTCTTCAAACCATGTATCAAATATAGTACCAACCCTATCGACACCATCTTTATTTTTAGTATATGAGTTTATATTTATAATTGATTTTAAGTCATTTAAGTAGTTCATGCAAAGATTATACTAATATTAAATTTAAATTATATAAAAATTGTAATTTTTAGTTAAAGAAGATTTTTTATGTGAAGTTTTGTGTTGTTTTAGTGGGGGGGGGCAAAGAGCCTTAGAAGATTATTTTCTTCTAAGTTCTTTAATACGAGCTTTTTTACCTGCAAGTTCACGAAGATAAAATAGTTTAGCACGACGAACACGACCGCGACGAATTACTTTAATCTCATCAATTGAATCAGAATAGATTGGGAAAATTCTCTCAATACCTACACCGTTTGCACCAATTTTACGAACTGTAATAGTTTGTCCAGTACCTTGACCTCTTTTTGCTATACATACGCCTTCATATGCCTGAATACGAGATTTTTCACCCTCTTGAATTGTTACTGCTAAACGAACAGTATCACCAGCACGAAAGTCTGGAAGTGTTTTCTCAGCTACTTGTGCTTTTTCAAAGTTTTCAATATACTTATTTCTCATAAGAAATTCCTTGTTAACGCTTTGTTATTTTATGCTTTAAAAGCTGCTCTGGTCTGAAAAACTTAGTTTTACATTCAGACAGGGCTAATTTAATTGAGCGAATTTTACTATGATTTCCCTTTATATATTCTGAGGGAACCATATTGTTTTTATAATCTTTAGGCTTAGAGAATGATGGCGCTTCTAAAAGTGGCGTCTCAAAGCTTTCAACACTTAAAGACTCACTATTTCCTAAAACACCATCAATATTTCTACTTACAGCATCACAAATAACAAGAGAAGCTAATTCTCCCCCAGTTAATATATAATCACCTATACTAAAGACTTCATCCGCGAACTCTTCTATGACTCTCTCATCTATACCCTCATATCTTCCACTTACAAATGCGATATGCTCTTTTTTAGCTAACCGCTTTGCATCATTTTGTTTAAAAGGTTTTGCAACTGGTGTTAAAAAAATGATGTGAATATTTTCATCATCTTTTTTTAAACTTCCAAGTGCATCATATAGAGGCTGAGGGTTCATAACCATACCAGCTCCACCACCAACAGCAGTATCATCAACCTTTGAGTGTTTATTTTCACTAAACTCTCTAGGATTTAAATACTCAACTGATAGTAACTCTTTATCAATGGCTCTTTTTAAAATAGAGTCTTGAAAATAACCCTCTACAAGGTTAGAAAAAAGAGTTACAAAAGTGAATCTCATTTATGAAGCTTCTAAGATATCCATACCACCACTAACAGTAATGATTTTTTTATCTATATCAACGCTTACACGAAATGGTTCTTGAAATGGAATCAAAAACATTTTCGCACTACCAGATTCAACTAACTTTTCATCAGTTATAACATTTAGATAGTTTGTAATTGCTATTCTCTCCACTTCATTAACAACTCCCAAAAGTTTACCATCTTCATAAATTTCACAATCATCAAGATCAAACCAAAAATACTCACCATCTTCAAGATGACAATTTTTTCTAGTCTCCTCTCTTGTTGTAAAAAGTTTTGCATTTGTAAACTTTTTAGCATCTTCAATTGTGTTAAAGCCAGCAATTTTAATAATACCTCTATCAAGGTTAACATTGCTTAAAGTGATCTCTTTTTTTAGGTTAGTAAAAAAAGAAGTCCCATCAACGAACTGCTCTGGAAAATCACACTTAACATGAAACTTCATATCACCATGAATACCGACAGTTTTGCCGATAGTCGCAATATGAAGGAGTTGCTCTTTAAACTGCTTCGACATTGATACGGTAACTCACACCATCTTTAGCTTTACAACCAGAGATGACAGTTTTTATCGCACCAATCATCTTGCCCTCTTTACCAATCAACTTACCAATGTCTGTTTGATTTGCAAAAAGAACTATCTCTGTTACTTCATCGCCCTCTTTTACTTCCACTCTTACATCTTCAGGATTTGAAGCTATTAGTCTTGCAAATTGTGCGACAAAATCAGAAATCATAACTAACGACCAGTTATCTTTTTAACACGATTACTCATTTGAGCACCAACGCTTAACCAGTAATCTAATCTTTCATTATCAACAACTAAAGTTTTCTCAGCTACCATTGGATTATAGTGACCAATAAGTTCAATCCATCCACCATCTCTACGCTTACGGCTATCTGTTACCGCGATTCTATAAAATGGTTGTTTTTTTCTTCCCATACGAGTAAGTCTAATTACTGTCATTTGTTTTCCTAATATTAAAATTTGTGGGGTATGTTTGCAGAATAAAAATAAAGCTAGTTTTATTGTGCCTCTTACCGCCTATTGGCGTTATATACAACTCTCAATCACAGAGGGATTATTTCGAAAGTCAAAACGATAGCGGAATTATAGCAAAATATTTTTAAAATGTAAAGACTAAAAACTAATCATATATTCCTATTTAAATCTATCATGGAATATTTTTTGCTTTTTATTTATAATTATGGAGAGATAAATGCAGATTCTTATGGGTGTTAATAGTACAAATATCATAATTGACGAATCAAAAGTATACACTAGGAACTTAACTAATTTTATTTACTCAAATTTTTCTTCATCTATCATTTACAAAGACACACTTACACTTAACTATACAGAAAATGAACATTTTAGTAGGATATTTTTAATAAAATGGTTGTACTCATTATACACAAATATAACTAAAAATAATTTTGTTAATATGAAGGAAATTTTACTAAAAAGAATTGAAAAACCTATAAAAATAAAATTTAAAAATAGAACACCTAAAAAAATTAGTATTACAATTGATATTATTGATGATGAAGAACTTCATATTTACTTTACCGAATATATAGATTTCGCTATTATGGCTGAATTAAAATCGATACTCATTACTTCTGATGAAATAATAAAAAACTCATCTAAAAGTTTTATAAATATTTTTATCAATAATGAAAATACTAAAGCTAATATAAAAAATATAATAAAACTAAAAAAACTAAACGATCAAAATATATCATATATATATGACAGTAAAAAATTGCATAAGATTTTAGAATGTATACCTAAAACATCACCATATAGCGATGCCCTTATACTTCTTGATGTTGATGAAAAAGAAGATATAAAATTTATAGAGAAGAGATATAAAAATCTTTTAAGGAAGTATCATCCAGATAAAGTGCATAGTCGAGATGAAGAAAAAATTTTAGACTATACAGAAAAATTTAAATCTATACAGAATGCTTTTTGTATCATTAAGAGTAGCAAAGTTGCTTAAATTATATTTAAAATAACCTTGTTTCTTCCACTATTCTTAGCAGTATATAAAGCATTATCGGCTTCAGTTATCATATCTTCGAGTGAATTTAACATACCATAACATATACCTATTGAAACTGTATATGAAAAACTAATACTACCAATCTCAATAATATTATCTTCAAATGACTTCCTAACTATTTCAAATTTTTTCTCAATATCAGATGAAGAGACATCTTCCAAAACCATACAGAACTCTTCTCCACCAACTCGACAAACAAGATCAGATTCTCTAAGCTTTTTGTGAAGAATAACTTGAATCTGTTTTATCGCTTTATCTCCAACATCATGCCCATAAGTATCATTTATTTTTTTAAAAAAATCTATATCCAACATAACAACTGCTACATTTTTATTTTTTCTTCTATTTTTTGAAACTATCTTTTCTCCACTATCAAATAGAAAACGACGATTATAAAGCCCCGTTAAAAAATCTTTATTTGCATCATCTTTACTTTTTTTAAAAAGATTTATAAGATCTAAATTTACATTAATTCTAGCTGTTAATTCCTCTTGCGTATATGGTTTTTTTATAAAGTCATTTGCACCATATCTTAAAAAACTTGTTGCTATATTTGAACTATCTGCTCCACTAACTGCTATTATTGAAAGATTTTCTTTGCTGTATTTACATCTAAGAGCCACTGTTAAATCCATTCCATTCATACCAGACATTTCATAATCAGTAAGAATTAATGAAAATTTATATTCTTTAGAATCAATTATTTCCAATGCATCTTCAGCACTGGACACTTCTATAACATTTAATTTTAAAGCTTCAAGATACATTCTCAAAAACATTCTTGAAGTCTTTGTATCATCTACTAATAAAACATATTCATCATAATTTTTTAAAATCCGTTTTACAATATTAGCAGTATAAACTATAGTCGATCTATCTGTTTTTACAACATATTCTAAGATACTTTTCTCTAAGATAATTTTTTTAGTTTTTGTATCCATACTACCAGCTAAAACTACTACAGGTACATCTTTTTCAAGCATAAGATCTATCACCTCACCATGCTCACTATCAGGAAGGTTTACATCTATTACGGCTATATGAAAATCTATCTCTTCTATAATTTTCAGTGTCTCTTGTAAAGATTTAGCAGTTACAATATTTGCATCCACTACTCGTACTATCTCTTTTGTTACAATTGATAAAATTGAGCGACTGTCATCTACTATTAATACATTTTTCATTATTAAGCTCTCTTAAAAAAATTCTAAATCATCCTCATCATCATGTTCTAACTCTTGATTTTGAAAAATCACTTCAATCTCTAAAATATTGTTTGCAAAAGAGGCATCAAGATAATGAATATCATTAGTTTCTTGTTCAACAAAAATAGTTTTAGCCCATAAGTCTAAATCTTGCATAATACCAACAAGCATAGTTACCAAAAGGGATTTATTCTCTTTATCAGCAAAATCATCCTCTTCAAGTGAACCTAAAAATGCTGATAACTCCTCAAACGAATGAGCTATTATTGAGAATGGACCAATTACAAAAATTAATTCAGAAAAACTATTAAGTGTTACTTGCATCTCAACTATAGTATCCAAAGATTTTTTAGGGTCTGCATCCTCAAAATCATACAACTCTAATATAAGTTCATCAATATTTTCAACAAAATTTTCTATCTTATCCGTAGCCATATCATCAACAGTTTGCATAAAATCACTTGCAGTCATTTTATCAGACTGATTAAATCTAATATGTTCCTCCCTATGTTGTTCTATTCTTCGTCTCTCTTTTTTTGGAAAAGAATTTTGCTCATCAACTTCAACCTCATCTTCTATAATTTCAGATTTAATTACATTAGTAGGTAAAATATTAAGATTATCGCACTCTAGTTTTTCTATATATTTGTCATAAAATTTACTTGATGTTATTTTTGATAATTGTCTGTATAAAAAATTATTTACTAAAATACTGTCAAAAGGATAAGGTATATAACCATCAATACAAAAACAACTATGTAGTTGTGTGTGATGAAGATTTAAATCTGTCGCCAACGCATAGATACGAATTAACTCATTTTGTTTTCTCATAGCCTGAACAAAAAGTTTCTCTTCTTCAAAGTTTGATGTGAACTGAATCACAATTAAATCATACTTTGTAGGATTATTTTTATATTCATCATAAGCATCTCTATGAGATGATATAATCGTTACTTCTTTAAATATTTTTTGAAATAAAGCCATATACTCATGCGTATGTTTTGTATCATTTAATACAAAAAGTAAATTATCTTCAGCAGCCTGTTCTTCAACTATCAATCTTATATTATAATATATCATCTTAATTCATTTATAAGTTCTGCAAATGCTAAAAGAGGTAAATTTTTTAGAACAGCTCCATATTCTACAGCTTTTTTTGGCATACCATAAACAATAGATGTAGCTTCATCTTGTGCATAAGTTTTAGCACCTGCCTCTTTCATTGCAAGAAGTTTTTTTGCTCCATCTTCTCCCATTCCAGTAAGTAATATTCCCACCCCATTACTCTTTACATTTTTAGCCATTGAAGCAAAAAGTACATCTACGCTTGGTTTATGAGAACTCACCTTTGGATAATCTTTAAGAGCTATCATATACATAAATCCTGTCTTTACAACTTCCATATGTAAATTACCTGGTGCTATTAGTATTTGACCAGGAAGAAGTTTATCCCCCTCTTTCGCTTCTTTAACATTAGAGTTTGGCAAAACTGTATTTAGCCTTTGTGCAAAACTCTCAGTAAATCCAACTGGCATATGTTGTGTTATAACTATTGCCGGATGATTTGGTTTTAAAAATTTTGCAAACTCTTCTATAGATTGAACACCACCAGTTGAAGCACCAATAGCTACTATTTTTTTTGAAGCTGGGAGTGCTGAATTTTTACCATATTCATCAACTTCTAATTTATAATTTTTTGTTGGTAATGTTTTATTGAAATGAACTTTTGATATTGCGGCAGCTCTTACCTTTTGTAAAAATTACTCTGGTTGTTCGTCACAAAACTTACCTAATTCAATATTTGGCTTATGCACAACATCAACTGCACCCATTCTCATTGCATCAATAGCAGCACTACTACCACGACCTGCCATTGTTGAACAGATTATAACTGGTATAGGCTTTTGTTGATTTATTTGATGTAAAAACTCCAATCCATCCATTTTAGGCATCTCTATATCTAGTATAAAAACATCTGGAAGACCCACATTTTTAAAAATAGAAAAAGCATCTATAGGATTTGAAGCAGTTCCTATTAACTCAATATCACGAACTTTACT
>JAIOSY010000267.1 GCA_021107375.1 Sulfurimonas sp. | reverse complement strand
GAAATTCGCATTCCATACATAATCCTTTTATAAATATATTTAATTATTTTAATAAAAGATTATATCCAAAAAGATTATTATTTAACTAAAATAGCTAAACCAATTTCTCTTGCCCTAGTCTATATAAAGCGAAATCATATTTCATTGGGTCATTACTATCAAAACTTTTCAATTTTTTAGTAAGTTCTATAGCGGCTTCAAGGTCGTAAGTTTTTCTATTTAAGAGTCCAAGTTTTTTTGAAACATTAAAAGTATGCGTATCAAGTGGGATAATTAAATCAGGCTTATATTTATCGCTCCACAAGCCCATATCTATGTTGTCTTTTCTTACCATCCAGCGAAGAAACATCATCCATCTTTTTAATGCTCCTGCACCTTTTGTTTTCGTAGTTACCTTAGAAATTAAAAAATTATACCCTTGTGTGGCATGTGGAAATTCATTTTGGATATAACTAATCATCTCATTTACTCCATCAATCACACTACTATTTTTTTCATATCCAGCTTTAAATATCTCTTCTAAACTTGTTTTTTGATTTAATCTTTTAAGGGCAATAAAAAGAGCAATAATATCAGGTGCTTTTTGAAATCTATAATAATGATTTTTTAAAGCCTCTTGTATCTCTTCATCACTTTTTTTTAGTAATGAAAAATCAAGAGAATCTAAAAACTTTACAATCTGCTTTACATTTCCATATGCAAATAAAGCACAAATCAATGAAATGGTGGAGTCTTTATATCTTTTAGCTACTAAAATAGGGTCAAGTTTATCAACTGAAACTTCATCAATACTGTTTCGTTTTTGAACTTCTAAATCTAATCGTTTTTTAATATCCATAATTTTCTCTTAATGAAGTTGATAAAGTTTTTTTCTCTCACTTGAACCTGCAATATTTAGCTGTTTTCTGTACTTTGCGATGGTTCTTCTAACCATTTTTACTTTAAATTTATCTTGAACTAAACCAAGAAGTTTCATATCACTTAAAGGTTTTTCACGATTTTCTTGCTTAACAACACCAACTAAAAACTCTTTAATAGCAGCATTTGAAACATCTTCATCTATTGCAGTTGTAAAAAACTCTTTCATCGCAAAAATACCTCTGTCACAAGCTATATATTTACTAGCAATTGCACGAGAGATTGTAGATGGATTATGTCCAAATTCATCTGCTAAAGTTTTTAAAGTAAGTGGCATAATTGAACCACCAGTAAAAAATTCATATTGATATTCAACTATCATCAGTCCAACTTTATAAAGTGTTGCTTTTCGCATATCAAGGGCATCTACAAGAGATTTTGCTTCTTTAATTTTTGCTTTTATAAAATCATGCTCAACTCCATAATTTGCATCTATTTTTATAGTTGGATAATAAGCATCATTTAACTTAACTTCTATAGAATTTTCTTCATTAAAATATATCATTAAATCTGGTATAACTTGAGTTGAATCTTCTTGATATTCTATGGCTGGTGGGTTTTTAAAAGTTCCTATAATTTTCATAACTTCTTGAAAAAGATTATTTGATGAATAGTTATGTATATCTTGTAAATTATTAATAACCTCACATGCCAAGGGGTAGGCATTATCACTTATTTCTGAACTATCTAGCTGAAATAAAAAAGATTCTGCTAAATCTTTTGCCCCTACCCCAACAGGTTCGACATGGGCAAATCTAGCTCTTATCTTCTCAAACTCTGGCATGTGGATATTATGTTTTTGACAAAATTCTTCACTGTTACCCTCATAGTAACCACCCTCATCTAAATTTTCAACTACAAAAATAGCTACAGCCTGAGAGATTGGAGTTGGAAAAAGAGGGGCTTCTAGCTGTTCATCTAAAACATCATGCAGTGAACGATAAGCAATAGTTAGGGCTTCTATTTGCTCAGTTCTTGAGTTACTAACTTGCCCATTTATCACTTTTTTAGGAATTTTTTTTTCAAAATCCTCTTCATAACCAGACTCAACTTCTACAACGGGGTTAGCCTCTACAAAAGGAGCCATTGCCTCACCCAAATCAGATAAACTTGAGTGTAATATCGGAAGCCAATTTCTAAGAGTATTTGAGAGTTTATGCTTGTTCTCTACACTCTGAGTCTGTCTTAATCCTGCCATATTTTATAGCTTAAAGCTTATAATCCTCACCTAGATAATGAGTACGAACATCAGCATTCTGACCAATCTCATCACTTGTTCCACTTGCAAGTAGTTCCCCTGCTTTAATAACATAAGCTCTATCACAAACATCAAGAGTTTCACGAACATTATGATCAGTTATTAAAACTCCAATATCATAAGAAACAAGCTGTTTTATAACATTTTGAATATCAAGAACGGCAATAGGATCAACCCCAGCAAAAGGCTCATCGAGAAGTAAAAATTTCGGTTGATTCACCAAGGCTCTAGCTATCTCTACACGGCGTCTTTCCCCACCACTTAGGCTTATACCCTTACGATAACGAATCGGCTCAATATTAAACATATCAAGAAGTTCTAAAATTCTATCCTCTTGAGCTTTTTGCCCTTTGATTCCAACTTGAGCAGCAACCATTAGATTATCTTCAACACTTAAATCTTTAAAGATTGAAGCCTCTTGAGGTAAATATCCTATACCTTTTAATGCTCTTTCATGAAGTGGCATGTGGGATAGGTTTTCTCCATCAAAAAACACCTCTCCATCGGTAGATTCAACAAGTCCACAAATCATATAAAAAGTTGTTGTTTTACCTGCTCCATTTGGACCAAGAAGTCCTACAACTTCTCCACTGCTTACCTCTAAACTCATCCCTTTAACAATCTCTAAATCTTTTATCTTTTTTACTAAATTTACTGCTTCTAATTTATGCATAATCTACCCTATATTCTCTTTGTTTGTCTGATGATTTATCTATATCTATAACCATAACATCCATACCAGCACTTTTTAAAATCTTTTGTAACTCATCATCACCCCACTCCACAAAATGAAGTCCATCTTTATCTAACTCTTCTAACATTCCAAGTGAGATAAAATGCTCCAAACCATGATTATAAATATCATAATGAAATATTTTATCCCCATAACATTGTTGAAGTGAAAAAGTTGGGGATGTTACATCATCATTTACTCCAAGTTTTTTAACTATCGCTTTTACAAAAGTTGTCTTTCCACATGCCAAGTCACCTCTTAAGATAACTACACCTGATGGAAACTTTTGGACAACTTCATCTATTAAAATATGAAGTTCATCTAAACCTAATTTATAACTTTTCATAATTTATTTGAAATCTCTATAATCTGCTTTAATTTTTTCTTTGCACGAGAGTTTTGTATCGCTTCTCTTGCCATCTCCAAACCATCTTGAATATCACGAGCCAAGCCATCAACGACTAAGGCACATGCCGTATTTATAAGAACAATATCTCTTTGAGCATCAGTTGATGAAGAGTCAAAAATATTATATAAAATTTGAGCATTCTCTTTAGCATCTCCACCCAAAATAGCTTTTAGCGGAACTCTTTTTATCCCATATTCTGTAGGGTCAATCACAAACTCTTTTACAACACCATCACTAAGTTGAGAAGCATAAGTAACATCAGATATACTAATCTCATCCATACCCTCTTTTGAACTTACAACCATAGTTGAAGTTGCTCCATTCATTTTCAGAGCCTCTGCCATTTTTGGAACAAAAGCTTTATCAAAAACACCCAAAAGTGATTTTTTAACACCTGCAGGATTTGTAAGAGGTCCTAAAATATTAAATATGGTCTTATCTGGTATGCTTTTTCTAACAGGAACAATAAACTTCATTGCAGGATGATGATTTTGTGCGAACATAAAAGTAAAACCTGATTCTTCTAAAAGTTTAGCTGAGTTCTCTATGCTTAAATCAAGTCTAACACCAAGAGATTCAAACATATCTGCACTACCAGATTTTGAAGTGATAGAGCGACTTCCATGCTTTGCAACCATACTTCCACATGCCGAAGTTAAAAGAGCAACAGTTGAAGAGATATTAAAACTTCCTATCTTATCTCCACCAGTTCCAACAACATCAAGAGCAGTTAAACTAAGTTCTTTAGAGATTGGAAGAGCGATTGCAAAACTTCTCATAACCTCTGCTGCTGCTGCGATAGACTCAACTGAAGTGTTTTCATCAAGTGTCATACTTAGTAAAAACTCTCTCATTTTCTCATCACTCATCTCATGATTAAAAAGTGAAGTAAAAGCTGTTTTAGTCTCATCATATTGCATTAAAGTTCCTTGATATATTCATGTTGTAATGATTTTGGAGTAGATTTTGAAGTTGGGATTTGTAAAACTTCATATTTTTTAGAACTTTCAAGATAATTAATAGTAATAATACTACCAACTTCAACATTCTTACTAGCCTTAGCAACAACATCATTTATAAGCACAACTTTGTTACTAATCATATCTTGTGCAACTGATCTTCTTTTTGTTATATTTACTGAATTTAAAAATTTATCTATTCTCATAAATAGCATTGTAGAGTATTAAAACTGAAAACAATGTAAGAGTTGGAACATTTTTTGCATTGCATAGGAAAAAGTATCATTAATGTTAAAATTCACCACTCAAAACATGTTAGAAATCATCACTATTTTAGAAGAAAAATTAAACTCATTAAATTCAAAAGAGATTATTGAGTTTGAAGTTTTAAATCCTGATATACAAAACTCTATTTACGCTGGTAATTTAGTAAAAATCGACAATGTAAAATATATCTATAGAGGATATAAATCTTGGTGTGATTTAGCTGAGATTTTAAAATGTAAAATACTTACTCCTATAACACTAACTCCACATGCCATAATTATAAGATTTGAAAAACTAAATGAAGATATAAGTTTTCATAAAAACTCAGATACAAAAGAATTTAAATATGGAACTGATTCTATATTTTCAAAAATCTATAAAAATGAAGAACCTGCATTTTTACACTACTACAAACAAGCCTTAAAAAATGTAAATATAAACAAAAGAGTAAAAGTTTTAAATCTTGGGGTAAACAGTGGAGATGAGTTTGAACTTATACAACAATACAGTTCAAATTTTAATAATTTAGAATTAGTTGGGATTGACTACTGTGAATCTGCTATTAAAGAAGCTAAATCTAAGTTCTTGGCATGTGCAAACACCTCATTTTATACTCATGATATAAATGATTTAGCATCATTAGATTTAGGAAAATTTGATTTAATCATCAGCATAGGAACACTACAAAGTTCTAACCTAGAGTTTAATCCCCTCTTTATGTCGATAGTTCAAAATCAATTAAAAAAAGATGGTGCGATGATACTAGGTTTTCCAAACTGCCGTTGGCTAGATGGAGAGATGATTTATGGAGCAAGAGTTAAAAACTATCCATTTTCAGAGATGGGATTACTTTATAAAGATGTGATTTTTTGTAAAAAATACCTTCAACAAAAAAAGTTCAGAGTAACTATTACAGGCAAAAGTTATATCTTTTTAACTGCTACCTCTATACGAAAAGAGTAGCTACACCTCTTTTAAAAAACTAATTAAATCATCTTTTATCTTCGGTTTACAAAAATAATACCCTTGTCCTATCTCACAACCATTCTCTTTTAAAAATTGCTCTTGTTCTTCGTTTTCAATTCCCTCTGCAACATTCAGATAACCCATTGTTTGAGATAGTGCAATTATTGCTTTAGATATTGCTATATCACTTTTATCATAAGGTAAATCATCAACAAATGACTTATCAATTTTAAGTTCATCAATAGGAAAAAGTTTTAAATAGTTTAAAGATGAATGCCCCGTTCCAAAATCATCAACTGATATACTAAACCCTAGCTCTTTTAAATCCTTTAACAGCTTTATACTATGATTTATATTTTTCATAATATGTGTCTCAGTAATTTCAAGCTTAATTTCACTAATACTAATTCCAACATCTTCTATTATTTTCATAATCTTACTTACAAATGTATCTTGATAAAGTTGTACGGTAGATATATTTATAGATATTGTTTCTAGTGTTTTAGAGCTTTGTTTAAATATTAAAAAATCTCTACATGATTGTTCAAAAATAAAAAATCCAATATCTATAATAAAACCTGTATCTTCTGCTATAGGTATAAACTTATCAGGAGAGATAAAACCTATTTTATCATTCTCCCATCTTACTAATGCCTCAAGACCAACAACTGTTTTATTTACAATATTATACTTTGGTTGATACACCATATAAAGTTCAGAATTTTCTTGTGCAACCTTAAGCGCTTGTTCTACTTCTAAGCGACTATGAGCATCGATAGAAAGTTTTTTCTGATAATAACGGTAAGTATTTTTTCCACTACTCTTTGCCTCATACATAGCTATATCTGCATATTTTAAAAGTCCTTTATACTCATTAGCATCATCAGGATAAATTGACACCCCTATACTAAGAGTTATATTTAAAATATTTGTTTTTGTCTGTATTGGTTTTTTAAATAAATTTAAAATATTTTCACAAACATGAGCAGCACTATAATCATCACTAGGTGATTCTATCACTACAATAAACTCATCTCCACCAACTCGTGCCAATATATCACTCTCTCTCAAACAGTCTTTAATTCTTTTTGAACACTCAACTAATAAATCATCACCAACATCATGACCTAAAGTATCATTAATAATTTTAAATCTATCTAAATCAATAAATAATACAGCAAGTTTAGAATTATTACGATGAATAATAGGCAGACGATTTTTAATATACTCCTCTATATTCATCCGATTTGGCAAAGATGTGAGTGAATCATGATATGCCATATGTTTTACTTTCTCTTTCTCTTGTATATAATCTGTAATATTTAACTTTATAGCTATGTAATTTACAAGTTTATTATCTTTATATATAGGCATAATAGAAGCTTT
>JAIOSY010000033.1 GCA_021107375.1 Sulfurimonas sp. | reverse complement strand
ACGAAGCAGTAGCCCTCTTTTTAAACTTCCCTTCGGGCGATAAGTAAATAGCCCTATTGCGTCGTTAGATTCCTTTAGATTAGCTAGCTAGTCCTTCAGAAATCTGCCTAGCACTAGAACTATTTACTTATCGCTGAAATTGGGGTTATTTATGGAGAGGTACTTAGCATGAAAAAAATTTTATTAACACTTACTATAACTATTTTAACATTAAATGCAGACATTGAAAATGGAAAAGATGTTTATGCACAAAACTGTGGTAATTGCCATAGAATAGATATGAAAGGTGGTATGGGGAAAGATTTTAATATAGTCTCTTATAACCGAACAAAATGGGAGATAATGGCATATGTAACTGCACCCCAAGCGATGTATGAGCAGTTTGGCTATGATGCTAATGCTATGCCAAAGCTACCTTTAAATGATGAGCAAATCAGAGATGTAAGCGAATATATTGACTCACTACAAAAATTTAAAAAATGGATGATAAAATAGTTATTTGAATTGGCGCATATTGATAAAATTATACGATGAGTGTATAAAAAGGAGTAGTAAATGAAATGGCTAATTGGACTTTTAATAGTTTGTAGTAGTTTGTTTTCTAATATTATAGTAGTAGCTAGTAATGGTAATAATTTAAATTCAGATATTAGTTCAAAAGCTTCAAGATGTAATTATTATATCTTTATTGATAGAAGTGGAAAAATATTAGAGATTTCAGAAAATATATATAAAGATGTAAAAGGTGGTGCAAGTTCTAAATTAATTGAAATGTTAAATAGTAAAAAAGTATCACATATGATTGCTTCAAATTTTGGAGATAAATTAACAAAATCGTTAAATTCAAATAGTATTAAATATACAATTTATAAAGGTAATATAAATACATTCATTGAACAAGTACTTAAAAAATAGTAGCAGATTAAAAAAAGTGGTACCCCCTACACGATTCGAACGTGTGGCCTACGCCTTAGAAGGGCGTTGCTCTATCCAGCTGAGCTAAGGAGGCATGTTGTAAATAAAAAGGTGGTACGCCCGATAGGATTCGAACCTATAACCCTCGGAGCCGAAATCCGAAACTCTATCCAGTTGAGCCACGAACGCTTCCAATTATTATCTATTGTTAAAAAAGTTTTTTATATTTAAAATTATTGATGGGGTGAGATACGGGATTCGAACCCGCGACCCCCGGCACCACAAACCAGTGCTCTAACCAACTGAGCTAATCTCACCATACGAAAGTTATAAATATAAAAAGGTGGTCGGGGTGAAAGGACTCGAACCTTCGGCCCCCTGGTCCCAAACCAGGTACTCTAACCATACTGAGCTACACCCCGACCTATTCAAGAATCAAGTAAACTACTGATTAATGAGGCGAAATTATAGTCAATATAATAAGAAATGTCAATACTTTTTGAGTAATTCTTTTATATATTTATAATTTTAAGTATAATTGCCTCAATTAAAAGGGATTATAATTTATGAAAATAGCAAGGTTTAGTAGGATTGGTTTTATTTTAGCAGCAGCAGGAAGTGCTGTTGGACTTGGAAATATATGGAAATTTCCTTATATTGCAGGTGAGTATGGTGGTGGGGCTTTTGTATTAATATACCTTATAACCGTGCTTCTTATAGGATTTTCTATTATGATAGCTGAGATGCTTATTGGTTATCTTGGAAAGCGAGATGGGGTTACATCTTTTGAAGAGTTAGCACCTAGAAACAAACATCTTTGGAAGTTTGGTGGTTTTCAAGGTTTAGCTGGGCTTTTTATCATGATATTTTATTCAGTTGTTATTGGGTGGATATTTCATTATATAGTTACATCTATAACTCATCTTCCTACAAATGTACAAGAGGCTGAAACAACTTTTAATGCTATGCTTCATACAAATATCTTTACTCAACTTTTTTATCATACCCTTGCCTTCATCTGGATAACTTATATTTTAACTAAAGGTATCAAGGGTGGTATTGAGAAGATGAACTTGGTTTTAATGCCAACTTTAATGATAATTCTTCTTGGAATGTTTGCTTATGCTGTGTCACTCGATACTTTTGGGCAAGCTGTTGATTTTATGTTTAAAGCAGATTGGTCTAAAATAGACTCAAAGGCCTTTGTAACTGCTGTTGGTCATGCTTTTTTTACACTTAGTCTTGGTATGGGTGCTATCATGACTTACTCTGCTTCAATGGAGAAAGGCTCAAACCTTGTTACAAATGCTTTTTGGGTTGTATTTTTAGACACTTCTATTGCCATAGTAGCTGGACTTATGCTTTTTACTTTTCTTTACCAATACGGTTCAGGTCCAGCAAAAGGTCCAGGTTTAGTTTTTATCTCTCTTCCAGCAGCTTTTTATGAGATGGGAATTATCGGTAATGTTTTTGCTGTTCTCTTCTTTATAGCTTTAGCTTTTGCAGGATTAACCTCTTCTGTTTCTCTTGTTGAGCCTATGGTTCAGTATTTTATGGATAGATTTTCATGGAGCAGATTAAAAGCTTCTATCTCTATGGGTCTATTTTTCTACCTTATCGGTATTATCGCCCTACTCTCAAACATAGATGGATATAAAGAACTTCTTACTTGGGGAGATAAAAACTTCTTTGACTGGGTTGATCACTTTACTGCGGCTATTATGCTTCCTCTTGGTGGTTTAGTTATGGCTATATTTGTTGGGTTTGTGATTGAAAAACAAAGAGTTGAATCAGTTTTAAGACCTCAACTTGGTTTTGCTTTTGATACTTGGTACTTCTCTCTTCGTTACATTACTCCAGTTGCTATGTTTATAGTTATGCTATCATTTATGGGAGTTTTATAGATGAGAGGTATAGGGCAACAATGTAAAGATATTATCAAAAGAGAGGGGATAAACCTAAGTTCAAATATTGATTATGAAATTAATGGAGAGATTCAATCACTTACTATCGAGTGGATAATAGATACTTACATGCAAGCCTCAGAGGAAACACATCAAGTTTTTTTAGATGCACTAAAATTATCTCTTGAAGCTAAAGGTATGGGAGTTGATAAGTTTTTTGAAGATATGGGTCAACTTATTTTGATGACCCATTT
>JAIOSY010000272.1 GCA_021107375.1 Sulfurimonas sp. | reverse complement strand
TTTGAAGATATCATATCTTGTCTCATAGCTCTGTAATCTAGGGCATCTGAGATCAATCCATGTGTACGTGATATTTCTACGCTCATTACTACTCCTTTTAATTGTAAAAGTATAAGCAAGTTTAGTTCCAAAAAAGAAATAAATCACTTTAAGCAAAGTTTAATGCTATCTGGCGGATAATAGTTCTACGGTTACTAGAGTAACCCATTTTTTTAATTCAAGGAGTCTCTTATGAAAAGAGCTGGTTTTACTATGATCGAATTGATCTTTGTTATCGTTATTTTAGGTATTTTAGCCGCTGTGGCTATTCCAAAACTTGCTGCGTCTCGTGATGATGATCGTGCGACTGCATTATTATCAGATTACAAGGCTGCAATGAAAACTATTCAGGCTGATATGCTGGCTCAGAATGTGGCACCTTCTATGGTTGATTTGTTTGGTGCTGTTGGTTTACATGGTAATATAGATGTAATTTCAACAACTGAAATTGATATAACTGATGGTACTGTGGATTGTTCTCAAATTGATGTAAATGCTACACATGTAACTACATCAGGTACAACAACTGCAGGTGTTTGTAACAGATTCGATTCTGTAACAGATGGAGATGTTAATATATTAGGTAATGCTGTAGTTAAGTAGTTCCTATTTTTTCCTCGTTCCCATGCTCTGCATGGGAATGCATACAACACAAACCATTCCTTTCTTCCAATTTTTCAAACTTAAAACCAAACTAATTAAAAATATGATAGTATTAACTAAATATAAGGAGTTATCTATGCAAAACTCAAAAAAAGCTTTTACAATGATAGAGATGGTATTTGTTATTGTAGTGTTAGGGATTTTGGCGTCTATTGCTATCCCAAAACTAGCAGCAACTCGTACTGATGCTCAGATAACAAAGGGGATAGCAGATGTTTCTTCTATCCGTTCAGGAATTGTTACAGAGAGACAGTCTAGACTTATAACTTGTGATTCAACTTGGATAACCAAAGCTGCTTTAGATACTGGAAGTGGTGATTTTTTTGGTGGTGTTATGATGTATGGAGTTAAAGCTTCAACTGGTAATAATGGTTGGAGTGGAACTGCTGGAAGTGGAACATATGCTTACAAAGTCTCTGGAAGTAGTAACACTTTTACTTATAATGAGACTAGTGCTTCTGTAACTGTTAGTGGAGTTTTAGTTCCAGCTGGTGGTTTTGTTTGTACAGCTGGAAATGAATGTTCATTATTAACAGACTGATATTCTCTCGTTCCCATGCTCTGCTACCTACTTCGTTCCATCTCTCCTGAGATGGAATGTATATAGCTTTTATATAATTTATCTCGTTTCTCATGCTCTGTGTGGGAATACATATAGTAATTAAACACTCCAACGCTGGAGCATTGGAGAGAGAATTTGAACTACTATAAAATATCTTTAATCTCATCACCATTAGAGTTACTTACTTACCATTATTCACAAGATATAAAAACTGGTGTTATTGTTGAGGTTGTTTTAAATAATAGAGAGCTAAAAGGTGTTGTGATTTACTCATGCCAAGAACCTGAGTTTAAGACTTTAGAAGTTTTAAGCATTAGTGAGTTTTTTTATTCACAAAAGCAGATGGAGTTGGCTCGGTTTATCTCTACTTATTATATTTGTTCTTTGGGAGATGCTTTTGGGTTAATGGTGGCTTATTGTGTTGTTGGTTCCAGCTCGGGAGAGGTGGAACTAGAAGCTATTAAGTTTGAGTTGTCTAAAAAACAAGAAGAGGCTTTGAATTTTTTAAAACAACATAAAGTTTCTCTTTTATTTGGTGATACAGGAAGTGGAAAAACTGAGATTTATATGAAACTCTTTGAAGAGATGTTGGTTGACGGCAAAAGAACTGTTTTTTTAATGCCTGAAATCTCTTTGACACCTCAGATGGGGATTAGACTAGAGAAGCATTTTGGTGATGGGGTTGTTATGTGGCACTCAAAACTAACACCTCTGCAAAAGAAAAAAGCTATGGCTAAGATTTATGATGGAACTGCTTATATCATTGCTGGTCCCCGTTCTGCTTTGTTTTTACCCATAAAGGATTTGGGTTTAATTGTTGTGGATGAGGAGCATGATGATAGTTATAAATCATCCTCTCGACCTAGATATAATGCTAGGGATATAGCTATTTATATGGGTAAACTTTATGATATTCCTGTATTTTTAGGAAGTGCAACTCCCTCTCTTAGTACATTTATTAAATTTCCACATGCCAGACTCAAAGGTGGATACTTCAAATCAAATAAAGAGTTTGTGTATGAAAAGAGTGCTGAAAATCTTTCTCCAATGCTTATGAGTGCGATAGAGAGTACCATAAAAGCAAAAGAGCAGACAATAGTTTTTCTTCCAACTCGTGCGAATTTCAAGTATCTGATTTGTGGAGATTGTGGACATACTTATGAGTGTGCATTTTGTAGTATTGGGATGAGTATTCATCAAAAAACTAGAGCGATGAAGTGTCATTATTGTAATTTTACTCAGGCTATTCCTCAAGTGTGTTGCGTCTGTGGAAGTGCTAATCTTACAAGTTCAAGACTTGGAACTGCTGAAGCTGTTTTAAATATTTCAGAACAATTTCCACATGCCAAAGTGGAGCAGTTTGACAGAGATGTAATAACAACTCAGTCAAAACTAAAAAAAGCGTTAAAAAGATTTAATGATAATGAAACAGATATTCTTGTTGGAACTCAGATGTTAAGTAAGGGGCATGATTATCATGGAGTTACTTTAGCAGTTGTTTTAGGTATGGACAATATGTTAAATATGAGTGATTATCGAGCCAGAGAAAAAGCACTTTCTTCTTTAATTCAAGTTTCAGGAAGAAGTGGACGAAAGAAAAATGCCAAGGTTTTCATTCAAAGTTTTAATGAAGAATTTTTTAGCACTTTTATAGATGATTATGAGGGATTTTTAGAGGAAGAGAAATTTTTTAGAGAGGGTTTGTATCCACCATTTAA
This sequence comes from Sulfurimonas sp., assembly GCA_021107375.1. Taxonomy (GTDB): domain Bacteria; phylum Campylobacterota; class Campylobacteria; order Campylobacterales; family Sulfurimonadaceae; genus Sulfurimonas. Next base: position 4,027 of record JAIOSY010000272.1, on the reverse strand, counting down.
AAAGCTTTGTCGTATTTTATTTTCACATAAAAATGGTGCTAAAGCCAGAGATGAGATGAATAAAATGTATGAAAATCTCTTAAAAATGCCAAATATAGAGATAGTTGGTTTTGGTAAATGTGCCATAGAGAGAGTGGCAAATAAATATAGGTTTGAGATACTGCTTCGTTCTGATAAGAGTACCGATTTGATAAGAGCGATAAAAGTTTGTAAAGTGCCTTTAGCAGAGGTAGATATGGATCCTATAGAGTTTGGTTAGAGTTTAATATTATCAAAAAACCAGTAAAAAGCCATTAGCATCCCTCGTGTTTTTTGGTAGTTTTCATCAAACATAAATTCCCTTGCTTTGGCATATGGGATGTAGATAACTTCTATCTCTTCTTCAGCTAAACCACCACCTTCACTTACTTTCATACTATCATCGCAAGTTGCATAATAGATGGTTTGTTTAGCCCCTGATACTCCTACATTTGTATAAAAAGAGCTGATTTTTTCTATATTTTTTAGAGGTACATCGTAGCCGCACTCCTCTAAAATTTCCTCTTTTACTATTTGAATTTTTGTTGTATTTTTATCAACGATTCCTGCACAAAGTTCATACATCATTCCGTCAGTTTTATTTGCATTTAAAACAGGTGGGCGAAACTGTTTTACGAGAACAAAAGCTTGTTTATCCACATGCCAAAGAAGTATAGAAACAGAGTCATGTGAAATGATAGCTTCCCATACTTTTTGTTTGTTTTTTTGAGTGTAATTTATTTTGATTGGCTTTACAAATTTTGGATTTGTAAGTTCTGTAATAGAGTCTATTTTACCCATTTTCTTTTATCTCTTGGTAGTTAAAGTAGCAACAGCTATCTATCTTTTGTTGTTTAATATATTTTGTAGTATTTTGTAGATGTAAATCTATACTTTGGTTGTAATTCTCAGCAAGTTTGATAAAAGCTTTTTTCTCTTTACCTCTTAACTTTTTAGTTGTAAGTTGGATTCTTTTTGCAGGGTTTATCGCACGACCATTCTTTCTAAGTTCAAAGTGAAGGTGTGGTCCAGTTGAACGACCTGTTGTTCCTACATAGGCTATAGTTTGACCTTTTTTAACTCTCTTGCCTCTTTTCATCCCTCTGCGATAAGATTTTAAATGAGCATATCTTGTTTCATAACCATCTTTATGACGAATTTTTATAAGTTTTCCATAAGCCCCCATTCTAGCGGCATAAATAATTTTACCACTCGAAGCTGCAACGACAGGTGTACCTCTTCTAGCTGCATAGTCTATTCCAAGATGAGCCTTCCATCTTTTTAAGATTGGGTGAAATCTTCTTTTTGTAAATCTTGAAGAGATTCTGGCATTTTTTACAGGACGAGCAAGTAGCATACTCTCTATTTGTGTTCCCTTTTTGTCATAATATCTATCATCAGTGTTTAGATAAATATAGTGAGGTCTGTTGTTTGTTTCAACCATGGCAGCTTTAAGTTTAGGCATTGAAAATCTTTTTCCTAAACGATATTTTTGCTCATAATTCATAACTAAATCATCATCTTTTCTAAGAGCAGTGAAGTCTAGTGAGGTTTTATACGCGTTTGAGAAGATTGATACTAGATTTATTGAACCAGTTTGGGCTTTTATATCTACTGAGGGATTTGATTTGATTTTTAGTGCAAAAGCTTCAGTTTTAGTCTCATAAATGATAGGGATAGATTCAAATTTATAAGAATCTTTAAATTTATATATATGGATTTGAAGTTCATCATTTAGAGGAATAAGAACTTGTAGTATCTCATCCTCTTTACTTCTTAAAATGTTATAACTAACACCAGCCCGAATCTCCTCTACATTTTTTCTGTCTTCATTGTCAAGCTTGTCTAGTAGGGGTTTTCTAGGAAGTAAGTTTGTACTTAAAAAGTCAGAGTAAGTTACTCCGTTTTTCCAGCGAAAGTTTTCAACCTCTGCACTAAAAAGTGAAGTGATTGTTAAAAAAAGTAAGAATAATTGTATCATTAAAGTTGAACCTAAATTAAATAATTTGCGAACTTTACCAAAAGTTGGCTTAGTATGAGATTTGTTTGCTATAATCACATTATATTTTAAACAAGGAATAAATATTGATTAAGCATATATTTTTATTTTTTATTTTTACACTTACATTAGTCGCAGGTGTTATTAAAACACCGATTCTCTCAGTAGATAAATCATCAAATACGGTTACGATAAAAGTTTCAAGTGTTGATGTTGGTGTTAGTGGATTTGTTGTTCATCAACTTTCAGGAGATAGTTCAATAATCTTAAAAGATGTAGTGGTTACAAACTATAATAAAAATAGTAAAATAGCAACATTAGAGATGAGTGATTTTAATGAACTAAACCAAAATTCACTTCCACATGGAAACTGGGAAGTTGAAGTTGGTGATACTGCAATACTTGCATTTGGATATTCAAGAGCATTGTTAATTGCACCAAATGAAGAGGTTTATTATAGAGTTACAAAGGCTACTTCACAGGTTCAATGGCTTCACCCAGATATTTTTGCTACAATCTTATCATACACGGGTCACCCAACACCTTTAAAAGAGGATTTTAAAAAGATGTATAGTACAACTTCTGTTGGTTTAGTTTTCTTTTATATAAATAAAAAATTATTTACTGTTGATGCAAAAACTATGCAGATTATAAATATCTCGTATGCCGTCTTTTGATTGAAAAGAGTAAAACTACCGTTTTATAGTAGAGTTGATGAGATTGAGGCAAATTGGTGGGGAGAGGGAAGTGGTGAACTTGATGAGTATGAGCCTTATTATTATCAGCTTCTTATAGAAAATAACCCAAACAATGCTCGACTTAAAGCATTATATAACGAATATCAAACAAAAAGATAGATTATGATTGATACAAAACATATACAACATTTTACATCGATAGTAGGTGATGAAAATATTTACAGCGATAAAGCACATTTGATTGCTTACTCTTATGATGCAACAAGAGAGCATTTTGAACCTGATGCAGTTATTTTTCCTCGTCATGAAGAAGATATTTCTGAAATCTTAAAATATTGTAACGAACATAAAATTATTATCGTTCCTCGTGGAGCTGGAAGTGGTTTTACTGGTGGGGCATTGCCAAGTTCTGGTGGGATTGTTCTTGCGATGGAAAAACATATGAATAAAATCTTAGAGATTGATGTTAAAAATATGGTTGCAGTTGTTCAACCGGGTGTTATTAACATGGATTTACAAAGAGCAGTTGAGGAGATAGGACTTTTTTATCCACCAGATCCAGCTTCTCAAGATTATTCAACCTTAGGTGGAAATGTTAGTGAAAATGCTGGTGGAATGAGAGCTGCAAAGTATGGTATTACTAAAGATTATGTGATGGCAACAAGAGCTGTTTTACCAAATGGTGATGTTATTCGTGCTGGAAAGAAGACTATTAAGGATGTGGCAGGTTATAATATTAGTGGTATTTTAATCGCATCTGAAGGTACTTTAGCAGTTTTAAGTGAAATCACTCTTAGACTTATCCCAAAACCAAAACTTACTAAAACAGCGATGGGAATTTTTGATTCTGTACATGATGCGATGGAGTCAGTTTATAAAACAATGGCGAGTGGAATTACACCAGTTGCGATGGAGTTTTTAGATAACTTAACGATAAGAGCAGTTGAACAAACTTTTAACAAAGGACTTCCAGTAGATGCTGGGGCTTTACTTGTTACTGATGTTGATGGAAACCTTGAAGAGGATTTAAATTTTCAACTTGCACAAATAGAAAAAGTTTTTCGTGAAAATGGTTGTAGAGAGTTTAAAATCGCAAAAGATGAGAAAGAGGCGGCTGATATTTGGTTTGCTAGAAGAAATGCTTCTCCTGCACTTTCAGTTTATGGAAGTAAAAAACTAAATGAGGATGTAACAGTTCCTCGTGCTGTTTTACCCCAACTACTAGAGAAGTTTTATGCGATAGCTGATAAATATCAGGTAAATATTCCATGTTTTGGGCATACTGGAGATGGAAATGTTCATACAAATGTGA
>JAIOSY010000175.1 GCA_021107375.1 Sulfurimonas sp. | reverse complement strand
TTATTTGTTTCATTTTTACATCAAATAATTCATCTGAAAGTAAAAGAGAATTAAATAGCAGCAAGCTTAGTGATATTTTTTTCAATTTTAAAACTTATAGTTCGCAATTAAACGCAAAATTTTAACTTTTACATTGCTATTTAGCATAGGTAATTCTATTGCTCTTTGGTAGATGTATTGGGTTCTAAATATAAAATTATTTATGCTTTTACCTACACCTATCGCATAAGTTCTATCAAATTCCATAGCGTGGTGTTGGATTTTAAATCCATCATTCATGATAGCAAAAACTCTTTTTCCAAAGAAAACACCTGCTCCAAGATGGTAGCTTTTGTAGTGTGAATGAATTTTTAGTCCAGTTGTCAGATAATGATCTTTTGCATTTTTAGTCCAAGTTGTTTTGTTTTTTTCATTTATGTTTATGTATTTTGTAATAGAACTAATCTTCATTTTTATATCATTTATTTTTATTTTAAAATCAACTCTTAAATCACTTTGATGAGCACTAAAATCTTCATAGTTGGAATAAAATTGTGTAAAGTTTGTAGTTAATTTTTTGTTTGGATGATAAGTTAAACCAACTCCATAGGCTTTACCTTCATCTGTTAGAGCAAGATTATCATTCATGATATTTATATAGTTGAAATTTATCATAAAATCTTTGTTTAGTTTATATCCATACTTTAAAAATAGTTTATCAACATGTAAATCTTTTGTTAGTGGAGGTTGCTTAGTATTTGTACTGGCTTTTTCATAAGTGATTTTGTATGTTGAGTTATTAAGGTGAATATCCGCACCGATACCATAAACAGTAGCATCTTCTTTTTGTACAGAGTTTGAAAAGCTTCTAGTTTCATAATAAGTAGAGAAACTTGAGTGAATAGTCTCTGATAGTTCAGCTAGTAGGGCTGTACTTATTGTAAAAAGTAGTAGTATGGTTTTTTGCATTTGTTTTATTTTCCTTGTAGTATTTGTTTTATTTTATCTGCTGGAGATGGTTTGTGGTATAAATAACCTTGAATCTCATGACAAGCATTTTGAACTAAGAAATCTTTTTGTTCCTTAGTCTCAACACCCTCTGCAATCACATTAAGATTTAAATTTTTTGCCATTGCAATAATTGTTTTTGTAATCTCCATATCATCTAAATCTTTTGGAATATCTTTGATGAATGAACGGTCTATTTTTAGCTTATCGATTGGTAGTTTTTTAAGATATGAAAGAGATGAATGTCCTGTTCCAAAATCATCTATTGAAAGTTTTATTCCTAGTTTATGTAGTTTATTTAAAGTTTCTATCGATTTTTCAGGATTTTTCATTATTTTAGTTTCTGTTATCTCAAAAGAGAGATATTTTGTTGCAAGAAGATTGCTATTTAGTATATTTTCTATACTTGAGATAAAGCCATCTTGCTCAACTCTTTGTATTGATAGGTTTAGAGAAAGAATTCCTGGATTTAATCCATCTAAATACCATTGTTTAAATTGTAAAATAGCTTCTTTTGTAACCCATTCATCTAGTTCAATAATAAAACCAATATCTTCAGCAAGAGAGATGAAAATATTAGGGGATACAAGACCCATATTTGGATGATTCCAACGAACTAAGGCTTCCATACCAATTATGCTGTCGTCTTTAGCATCTATTTGTAATTGGTAATAAACCTCCATCTCTTTTAATTTTATAGATTGACGAAGTTGATTTTCTAAAATTACTCTTTCATAGGCTTTTTTGGACATGTTTTGTGCATAAAATTGGTAGTTGTTTCGACCATTATCTTTTGCTTTATACATAGCAATATCAGCATTTTTTATAAGAGTTTCAGTGTCTATACCATCTTGTGGATATATTGATACTCCAAGACTTAGTGTTGTATAAATCTTTTGGTTATTGATATATATAGGTTCTTTTACGGAGTTAATTATATTGTTTACTACTGATTTGATGGTATCGATATGACTAAAGTGATCAAGAATGACACTAAATTCATCGCCACCAAGTCTTGCAACTGTATCACTTTTACGAATAGAGTTATTTAATCTTTTTGATATTGTTTGTAGAAGTATATCACCAGCATTATGTCCTAATGAGTCGTTAATATTTTTAAAATGGTCTAAATCAATAAAAAGAACAGCTATATTTTCGCTATATCTTGTTGCATTTTTTATAGCTTGTTTTAATCTATCTGTAAATAAAATACGATTAGGGAGATTAGTAAGAGGATCATGCTCAGCTAGATATTTTAACTCTTTTTCTGCTATCTTTCGTCGTTTTATCTCTTTTTTCATCTTAAGTGACCAAATAAGCAGTAGGATTATGATTAAAAATAGAAAAAGACCTATAATCAAAGCTATAGTATTTTGGGTTTCTTCTATATATTTTTGTTTAATCCATTGATTTAAATCTGTTTTATCTAGTATAAGTTTATTTGGCATCTGATCTTTATCTAATTTATTATTTTTAATTAGTTGTTTATATGCTCTTAAAACAAACTCTTTATTTATCTCTCCTATCTCATATAAATCAAGGAGCATAAGCTCTTTAACTATTTTACCTTCATAAATAAGATGTTCTAATGATTTGTTTGGTTGATATTTTGTATGTATAAGTTTGGCTACCTCTTCTATGTTTTTAAGAGCATATTCCCACCCTTTTTTTGTTGCTGATAAAAAGTTTTTTACCTCTTGGGGTTTGTCTTTTACTTTTTCATAAGTAGTAAATGTATTATTTCCCGTTGTTGGAAATCCATACTCAACTGGGTCAATAATGTTGTATTGAATCTTTTTTTTATCAAGTAGATAGAGTTCATTTGAACGAAAGGCTGTAGAAGCATCAACTTTTTTATTTATAAAATCATCAATATTATAAGTTGGTTCAACAAAGGTATTGTTTTGAATCCCAATATTAAAGTAGTTAAGTAGAGTTGTTAAAGTGCTATTAAATTGATCATTAGAACTAATCATAATTTTTTTATTTTGTAAGTTTAAAATTGATTTTATATTTTTTTGAGTAATCATAATCAAAGGTGATCTTTGAAAATATGTAGCAAGTAGAGTTACTTTGGATAGTTTATTATTTTTATAAGAGATGATAGAATTTGTTACAGCATAATCAACTCTTTTTTCTTCAAGTTCTTTAATTACATTCATACCGTTTTTATATTCGATCAGCTCAACATTAAGTCCCACATCTTTATAATAACCCATCTCTTTTGCCATAATGAACCCAGCAAATTCAAACTGATATTTCCATTGAAGTTGGAGTTTGATTTTTTGCAAAGGCTCGGCATCTGCAAATAAAATTGTTTGTAATAATATAAAAATTATAAAGAGCTTTTTCATTATAGAATTTTATCATAATTATTTAGAGGTACTCTTAACTCCTTTTAGCTACAATTTCACATGGGAAAGAAAAATAAAAAAAATACTAAAATAAACCAAAGAATTAGAAAATATTTTGATGATGACCCTTTTGATGTTGGGGTCCAGAGAGTTGAGTCTGAAGTATTGAGCGAACTGTTTCATACTTTAGGGATATATGATATTGAATTTTCTAAAGAGGTTATGGTAAAAACTGCAAGAATGCTTTGGAGTGAAGCAGACAGTGATTATCGTCAAGATATTCTTAACTTTTTTATAGCAAATGAGATTATATATCCATCAGATAGACCAAAAAAGATTGAGTTGGATAGACATGAAAAACTTGAGGAACTTATCTCAGAGTTAGATGTAAACGCCTATGAAGAGGCTCTTTTAATCGACTCGTTTATTGGGATGAGAAGCAAAAAAATTACCATTACAAAAATAGAGGCTAAGCTTCGCCATATTAGAATACAAGAGAAAAAAGATAAACTGCAAAAGGCTCTTGATGGGGTTTTTGATATTGATGACTCTTTAGAGTTTAATGCTTCTCTTCGATATAAAATTTTTGCTCAACATTTTCATAAGATACTTACACTTAATACTAAACCATATGAAATTGAATATCTTCAAAATGCTGAATTTGAGGAGATATTTGAAAAAATATCTAACGATAAAGAGAAGATAGTAGAGTTAAAACAAAGAGGTATAGAAAATTTTATAAGAGAATTACAAATTCCACATCCCTATTTGACAGATAAAGAGATAGAGGGTTCACTTAGAGCAAATCCACCAAAAACTAAACTAGATTATCCTGTTTTAAAAGCTGCGATACTTCGTAGTTTAATAGAGATAAGTTTAGATGTTGAGAATTTAGTTTTACACGAGCAAGAGGTTTTAGTTCGAGTACATGAATCTATAAAACTTCCATTTTCAGATATTCACCTGCCATATATTTTGGAGTTACATATTGAGTTAAATGGCTTGTTAGAATCTATCTGGAACTCTGAGGCATTAGAGTTTTCTGAGGTGCTTTTAAATGCTAAAAAAGAGCAGGAAGAGAGTTTTTTAGATGAGTTAAATGAGTTGGTTCTGGCATGTGGAAACTATGCTACTTTACTTCATTTTAGCGATGAAGAGCTTCATCAAAAAGTGTATGAATTTTTAGTCGAGTTGATGCCAAAATCTTTAATTATTACTCCAAAAATAGTTAAAAAAACAACACGAATTTTTATATACAATATTCAAGAACAGCTTGTGAAAAAACAGCGTCATGCACTTTTAGCTAGAACTATTCGAGATTTTAAAAATCTATTTCCCTTAGCTAGAGAGATGAGACGAAAACTCACTTTACATATCGGTCCCACAAATAGTGGTAAAACTTATCAGGCTATGAAAAGATTAGAAGAGGCTGATACTGGCTACTATCTTGCACCTTTAAGACTTCTTGCACTAGAGGGTTATGAGGGTTTAAAGGAGCATGGGGTAAGTGCTTCACTTATCACTGGTGAGGAGCAGATTTTAGATGATGATGCAACACATATAAGTTCAACTATTGAGATGTTGAACTTTGAAGTTGATGTTGATGTTTGTGTTATTGATGAGGTTCAGATGATAGATGATAGGGACCGCGGTTGGGCATGGGCAAATGCTATTATCGGCTCGCCAGCAAAAGAGATTATTATGACTGGCTCACCTAACTCTAAAGATGCTGTTGTTGCACTTGCTGAGTATCTTGGTGAAGAGCTTGAGATAATTGAGTTTGAGAGAAAAAATCCACTTACACTTTTAGATACATCAACTAACCCTCAAGATGTTGAAGCAGGTACTGCCATAATCGCTTTTAGTAGAAAAGATGTTTTAAGATTAAAACAAAACTTTTCAAAATTTTTTAGTGTAAGTGTTGTTTATGGAAATCTTTCACCAGAGGTAAGAAGAGAGGAAGCTAGAAGATTTAGAGAGGGTGAAACTGAAATTTTAATAGCAACAGATGCTATTGCAATGGGGATGAATCTACCCATAAAAACTTTACTTTTTTCTAAGGCTGAAAAATTTGATGGAGTTTCACAAAGAAATCTACATCCATCAGAGGTTCATCAAATCTCTGGTCGAGCTGGAAGATATGGGCTAAATGAAGAGGGTTTTGTAGGTGCATTAAATCCAGAAACTTTAAAGATAGTAAAAAAGAACTTTCATAAAGCGGCGAAAACTATCACTATACCATTTAAAGTTATGGCAAATATGGAGCATATAAAACTTGTTGGGACTATTTTAGAGGAGAACTCTTTACTAGAAATTTTAAAGTTTTTTGGTGATAATATGGAGTTTAATGGACCATTTCATGCCTCAAATTTAGATGATATGCTTGAGGCTGCTGATATAGTTGATAAATATGATTTGGATATTGCTACAAAATATCATTTGGCATGTGCACCACTCACTTTAAAATCACCATATATTATCTCTGCATATGAGAGTTATATTGTTGCACTTCAAAATAAAGTTCCAGCTAGCTATACACCACCTGTTCTTGTTGGCGAGTATGCTCAAACAACGGATGAACTTTTAAGAGCAGAAGATATGGTAAAAGAGATTTCATTATATTTGTGGCTTAGTTATAGGTTTAATGATTATTTTATAGATTCACAAAAGGCTCGTATATCAAGAGGTGTTTTAAATAAATTTATAGAGGAATCACTTCAACAAAGTCATTTTGTTCAAAGGTGCCGTATTTGTAATGCCCCTCTACCTGTAAATAGTAAGTATAACATCTGTCAGTCATGTTTTAAGAAAAATTATACTAGAAATAATGGGCGAAGAGCTAGAAGATAAAGTTCTAGCCCTAGCTGTTAAACTCGTTTATGGTAGTTTGAAGTGATTGTGCTATTTGAACTAGTTTGTCTAAATCAGATTCTATATCTTGTGCACTTGTTCCATTTGCAGTAGATAAAGCCTCTATATCTATAATATTCTTAATGATATTTTCTAACTCTGCTGTCATAGTAATATTGTCTTCTTTAGCTTTATATGCCGCTTGGTTTGAGTTTTCCATCGCTTGTGAAGTTATATCGATTTTTTCTTCTACCTCGTTAGATATATCTGAAAGATTTTCTATTTTTTTAGCATTTTGATTCATTTTGTCACTAACATCATTAACTGATTGAACGATAGTGCTAACACTCATATCTATTTCAGTTAAACTTTTTTGAGTTCTCTCTGCAAGTTTTCTTACCTCATCAGCAACAACAGCAAATCCTCGTCCATGTTCACCAGCTCTTGCCGCTTCAATCGCTGCATTTAAGGCGAGTAGATTAGTTTGTTCTGCTATATCTTTTATAACATTTAAAACATCTTTAACTTGATCAGCATTGTTTTTTAGACTAGTCAGTTCCTCTGCTAATTCATTTTCAACTTCAACAAAAGTGTTAACTTCTTCACCTAGTGAATTTAGTGATTCTTTTGCACCATTTAAATCATTATTAGCATTTTCAACCATCTCTAAAGTATCTTCGGCAGTTTGATTAGCTTCATTTAGTAGTTGTTTTATCGATTCACTTCTTTTTGTTGTTTTGGCAACTATCCTTTTTTCTTGTTCTGTAGATTCGGCAATAACATGACTTGAGAGTTGAATCTCTTTAGCTATAGACTCGTTTTGTTTTCCAAGTTCTTTAACATCATTAATAGTACCTTGAATCATCTCTATAAAATTATTTACTTTATTAGCAGCTTCACCAAACTCATTTCCAGCAGTATATTTTAATCTTTTAGTTAAATCTTTATCTCCATTTACAAGTTCTGATGTTCTATCCTTTAGTGTAGTTAATGGGTTAAAAATCTCTTTAGTAAAAAAGATAGATGCTACAATAGCAAAAGCAATTATTGCAACAAGAAGAGCAATTAAAAGTATCATCTCTGTTTCAAGAATATCATCATCTATTTTATCAAGAGACATAACTAAATCCATTGCACCAAGTACATCTCCCTCTTTTGCATTATAGTGACATGTTAAACATTTTGCCTCTGCAATCATTGGAATTATTTTTCTAATTGTATGGTGAGAATTTTCATTTTTTTCAATTAGTTTGATATTTTTATTTTCTAATACATCAATTATAAGTGGATTTGTAGTAAATGCTTCACCCTTCCCATAAACTTCTAAAACTGATTTTGATTTGCTAATCTCTAAAGATTCTATACCATCTATAGATCTAGCTGCTTTAAAAGCATCTTGAACAACAAGAGGATCGCCTAGCATCATGCTTCCAGTCATTGTTTGAAATATTGATTCACTAAGCATCGATAGAGCTTGATTTGTAGTTTTGTTTGAGAGTGAATGAAGAGTATTGGAAAGGTAAGCATTTAGCCCAACTAATCCCAAAATACTGATTCCTATGATAGATACAATTACTTTCGATTTTACTGATACAAACATCTGTTTTCCTCTTGTATAAATATAATTTTGAAAATATTATATCTAAAGATATTGTTTTTTAAATTAAAATTTGGGTAAAT
>JAIOSY010000083.1 GCA_021107375.1 Sulfurimonas sp. | reverse complement strand
GATGTCGTTTAGTTTATTCTCCTCAAACTCCAAATATTATAGATGTAACTTATCATAAATATGAAAAAAGAAAGATAGAGTCTCTTAAAATAGTTTATGATGATAATATTGATTATACTTGTAAGTCCACATGCCGAGATGAGATAGATAAACTTTTCTCTAAAAAAGGTAGTTGTGATGATATTTTAATAGTTAAAAATTCTTTTATTAGTGATACTTCGATTGCAAATATTGCATTTTTTAGTGAAGGGGAGTGGATTACACCAAGAACACCACTTTTAAAAGGCACAACAAGAGCTAGACTTTTAGATGAGGGTAAAATTATTGAAAAAGATATAAGAGTAAGTGATTTGAAAAACTATTCAAAAGTAGCACTATTAAATGCAATGATAGATTTTGATATAATACAAAATATGAGTTTTGTAAACTAAAGGAAATAAATTGTTAGAAAGTGTAATAAATGATAAAGATTTTGCCTATTTAATGCAAAAAAATATACAAGATTTAGTTATTCATCTTTTTGAAAAAGAACAAAATTTTGGAATTTTATGTAAAATAGAAGATGTCTCTTTTGACCCACAACTTCCCGATAGTATAAATAGTGAATTTCGTGCTTTAACTCTTTTTTTTCTAGCTGGTTATACTTTTGAAACGGCAAGAATCGAAGAGGGTTTTCTTATTTTTGAAGCAGGTTTTGGAGCAGATAATTACGGTAGTCTTGTTAGTGTACCACTACTGAGTATTATGCAGATTATAGTAGATGAAACACCTATCTTAATAAATTTAGCAAATTATGAAAAAGAGACAGATGTAAAAAAAGAGTTTGATAAAGGTGGAGTTGAAAATTCAATGGCATCATTTTTATCAAACCCTGAAAATTCAAAATTTTTAAAGTAAAGAAAAAAATTCTTTACTTTTTATATTTTATTGATACTTAGTAGATAATGTACAACATTATCTACAAAAGCATCATGTTTTCTTTCTTTTAGATAAGCGATATAAAATTTTCTTTCAATTTTATAGTTTTTAATTCTAGCTTCAAAAAGTTTTCCCTCTGCAATATCAGCACTAATAACATGTCTAGACATTATTGAAACTAAAGGTCTTTTAGCATTTTTATCAGAGTGTAAAATAGTTTCTTTTATCGCTGTTGGACTTGATAATACACCTAAAACATTAAAGTTATTACACTGAACACCAATCTCTTCTAATACATCTGAAGTTATTTTTCTTGTGTGTGAGTGTTCATCTCTACAAATCCAATCGAATTCAAATAAATCATCAGCTTTTAATTGTTTTGGTATTTGTTGATTTGAGAATATCACAAGTTCATCTTCTACCCATTCTCTATAAATAATATCATCTTTAAATACTGGAGACTCTATTAAAGCTAAATCTATTTTTTTATCTTCAAGTTGCTCAATAATTTCACCTGAAAGTGCAACATTCATAAAAACTTCATTATTAATTTTTTTCTTAATTTCACTAAGGTAGTTAGGAAGTATGTAATTTCCAATGGCAAAAGAAGCACCCATAATAAAAGTAAACTCTTTATTTATAATTTTTAAAAGTTCCTTTTCGCTACTTGCTATTGCTTTATCAAGTTTTTGAGCAATTCTATATAAATCTTCACCCTCTTTAGTAAGAAGGATACCATTCTTTTTTCTCTCAACAATTTTAGTATCTAAATACTCTTCTATATATTTTATTTGCTGAGTTACCGCAGGTTGAGAGATGCCAAGTTTAGCAGATGCTTTAGAAAAACTTTTTTCTTTAATCACCATCAAAAATGTTTGTAATTTAGCAAAATCTTTTAACATAATAATTCCTATAAGTTATATTGATAATAAAATTATAACTCATAATTATAATTAAAGCAATAGTTTTGTAATAATTTATTAGATTTTGGTTATAATAGTATTAATTATAAAAATAGTGCTAGAAAGTGGAAATGTATATGGAAAAAATATTTAGTAACTTAAATGAGTCTCAGAGTGATGCAGTTAAAAAGACAGAGGGTCCTGTGTTGATTTTGGCTGGAGCAGGGAGTGGTAAGACAACAACGATTGTTTCAAGATTAGCTTATTTGATAGAGCATATTGGTATTCCACCGTCAAATACGCTTACACTTACTTTTACAAATAAAGCTGCAAAAGAGATGAGAGAGCGTTCTCTTGAGATGATAGAAAATTGTAGTTATCCTCCATTACTTTGTACTTTTCATAAGTTTGGCTTATTATTTTTAAAGTTTAACATTCATCTTTTAAATCGTAAAAATAATTTTGTAGTTATAGATACTGATGATAAAAAAAGAATTATCAAAAAAATAAATTCAGAGATTCCTACTCCGTTAATAGCGAGTGAAATTTCAAGATATAAAAACTCTTTAATGTCGCCAAATGAGGCATATAAACAAGCTGAACTTTTTCAATATCAGCAAATTGCAAAAGTTTATGATGATTATGAGAAATATTTAAATGAAAATAATTTAGTAGATTTTGATGATTTAATCGCTTTGACATATAAATTGTTAGAAGAAAATCCAGAGTTAGCAAAAGTAACAAGCCAAAAGTATCAATATATAATGATAGATGAGTATCAAGATACAAATGAGCTTCAATTAAAACTAATTCAAAAACTTTGTACTTCACATAATAATATTTGTGTTGTTGGTGATGATGACCAAAGTATTTATGGATGGCGTGGAGCTCATATTAGAAATATTATGGAGTTTGATCAAGATTTTAGTGGATGTTCAGTTTTCAAGTTGGAAGAAAATTATCGCTCTCGTACACCAATCTTAAAAGTAGCGAACGCACTTATTGAACATAATCGTTCAAGATTAGGTAAAAAATTGATAGCTACTCGTGGAAGTGGTGAAGATGTTACGATTTTAAATTCAAATGATGAAAATGAAGAATCTAGGAAAATAGCTGTAAAAATTAATAAGCTTTTAGATTCTGGAATATCTGCGAATAATAT
>JAIOSY010000255.1 GCA_021107375.1 Sulfurimonas sp. | reverse complement strand
TACTATTTCAGACCCTGTAAAAACTCAGTTTGGTTACCATGTTATCTATTTAGAAGAGAAAAAAGCATCTAAAAATTTAGGATTTACTGAGGTTAAATCTTTTATAGAACAAAGACTTAAAATGGAAAAATTTAAAGTTAATATGAAAACAAAAATGGCACAACTTCAAAAAAAAGCTACAATAAAATAATAAAATAATAAAATGAATAACTCTCCTATCTCTAAGATAAACTTAGATGGTAGGGATTTTTATGTTAAAAGAGATGATTTAATTGACCCTTTTTTAGCAGGAAATAAATATAGAAAACTTTATACCCTTTTACAAACTCCCCCAAACAATCTTAATAAAATTATCTCCTATGGTGGTACACAATCAAATGCAATGCTTGCCATGGCCTCAATGTGTAAAACTAAAGGGTGGGAGTTTATATACTATACCAAACCAATTAGTAAAACTCAAAAAGAACTTCAGAGTGGAAATTATTATCACGCAAAGAGATTTGGCATGTGGCATGTGGAGATAGAGTATGAATTATACAAAGATTTTATAGCCTCACTTAGGGTAAATATAGAAGATAAAGCTTTTTTAGTAGATCAAGGTGGAGCAGATACTTCAGCAAAAGAGGGTTTAGAGGTTTTAGCATCAGAGATAAGGGCTGAAAACCTAGATGTGAAATCTTTAGCTACACCATCAGGAACAGGAACTACTGCCTTGTATTTAGCTTTAGCTATGCCTGAGTATAAAGTTTATACAACTTCAGCTATTGGTGATGTAGAGTATCTAAAAGAGCAGATGAGTGCACTTGAGACAATACCAGATAATTTAGTGATACTTGAGCCTAGTAAAAAGTATCATTTTGCAAAATTATATCCAGAGTTTTTAGAAATTTATAAAAAATTATTAAAAGCAGGAGTTGAATTTGATTTGCTATATGCACCTGGCATGTGGAAGACACTTTTAGAACAAACTGATGAAGAGATTTTATATATACATAGCGGTGGAGTTAGTGGAAATGAAAGTATGTTAAGTAGGTATATGCAAAAAGGGTTTGTTTAACCCTTTATTAGTCTATAAAAGTAACAGTTTCTTCTAGTGAAACTCTTGAAGGTTGGTAACCGTTTATTTTTGCTTCTTTATCCTCATAACCTAAAACTACACTATATAAAAGTGATAAATTTTCTGGCATCTCAAGTACCTCTGCTATAACTCTACCAAATTCAGTAGTAGAGCCTTGTGGACAACTCTCAACTCCAAACTCTTGTGCAGCTAACATAATGCTCTGCATATATGCACCACAATCTAAAAGTACACCCTCTGCACCATCAATATTTGCTTTATCTGTAAATACGAAAAATACAGTTTGTGCTCCAAACCATCTAAAGTTATCTTTCCACATCTCTATTCTAGTATCGTTGTCTTTTCTATCAACTTCCATTAATTTATAAAGACCAGAACCAGTTACAATTCTTCTTTTTTTATAAGGATTAACCCATTTAACAGGATAATATTGGATAAATTGGTCGTTCGTAATCCCCTCATCCATTTTAGATATAACTGTATCACCAACTTTTTTAAGTAGTTGGGTATTGCTAACTGCTAACACTTTCCAAGGTTGCATATTTGCTCCACTTGGAGTCATCGCTGCAGCATCTAAAATTTTTTCTTGAATCTCTTTTGGAACTGGTTTTGGAAGATAAGCTCTTTTAGATGAACGATTGTTCAAAGCGTCTATAACTGTTGGCATGTGGAATCCTAAAATTGTTTTTGGAATTATAGCATATTAAATCATTATAATTAATACTTAAGTGTATGAGAGTGGTAGACTAAGAAGACTTGACAGTATATCACTCAATCTGGTATAATATACCATCTTAATAAATAGGACAAAAGAATGAACAATAATATATTTGAAAAATTAACACATAACATGACAGAGGCTATAGAGTCTTCTATATCTTTAGCCTTACACAATAAAAATAATGAAGTTGAGTTAATCCATTTTTTATGGGCGTTACTTACAAATTCTAACTCTGTTTTAAATCAGATGTTTAATAAAATGAATATCGATAAAGTAGCTATTGAGTTAGATGTAAAAAGCTTAACTTCAAAACTTCCAACATCAAGTTCAGTGTCAAAAGAGAATATAAAACTGTCTAAAAACTTCGTAGATTCACTTGAGAGAGGGGCAGGGTTAATGACTCAAAATGGTGATACTTGTTTAGCTGTAGATATATATATATTAGCAAATTTAAAATCGGAGCCATTCTCAACAATTTTATCAAAGTATATAGATGTAAGTGAGTTGGCTAAAAATTTAGAGGCATCTCGCGGTGGAGCAAAAATAGATTCTCAAAGTTCTGATGAAACACTAGAGTCTTTAGCTAAATATGGGATAGATTTAACGACTGAGGCTAGTGAAGGTAAACTTTCTCCTGTTATTGGTAGAGATGAAGAGATAACTAGAATGATGCAGATTCTAATCCGTAAAACTAAAAACAACCCTATGCTTTTAGGTGAACCAGGGGTTGGTAAAACAGCTTTAGTTGAAGGACTTGCTCAAAGAATTAGTGATGGTAATGTTCCAACTTCACTAAAAAATAAAAGAGTGGTTGCTCTTGATATGTCTGCTCTAATCGCTGGTGCAAAATATCGTGGAGAGTTTGAAGATAGACTTAAATCTGTAATAGATGAAGTGAAAGAAAACGGTCAAATAATTCTTTTTATAGATGAGATTCATACTATAGTTGGAGCAGGTGCTAGTGAGGGTAGTATGGATGCTGCAAATATTTTAAAACCAGCACTTGCAAGGGGTGAACTTCATACAATCGGTGCTACAACTCTAAAAGAGTATAGAAAATACTTTGAAAAAGATACAGCTCTTCAAAGAAGATTTTTACCGATAAATCTTGATGAGCCAACAGTAAATCAATCTCTTCAAATTCTTCGTGGGATTAAAGAGAGATTAGAGACTCATCATAATGTAACGATTACAGATAGTGCTTTAGTGGCTGCGGCAAGACTTAGTGATAGATATATTGCAGATAGATTTTTACCAGATAAGGCTATTGACTTGATTGATGAAGCAGCAGCTGAGTTAAAGATGCAGATAGAATCAGAGCCAAATGCTTTAAGTTCTGCAAAAAGAAAAAGTTCAGAGCTTCAAGTTGAGAGAGAAGCCTTGAAAATGGAGAAAACTCCAGCGAATGAGAAAAGACTTGGAGAAATTGTAAAAGAGTTAGCAGATGTTGAAGAGGAAGTTAGAGATTTAGAAGCTCAATTTGCTACTGAAAAAGAGGTTTTTGAGAAAATCTCTACTATTAAAGGTGATATAGAATCAAAAAGAAGAGAGGCTGAAATGGCTAAATCAAACTCTGATTTTAACCGTGCTGCTGAGATAGAGTATGGAGAGATACCAAAACTTTTAGAAGATGAAAAAGCCATAAATGAAAACTGGGAAAAACTTCAAGCATCTGGAACACTTTTAAAAAATAGTGTTGATGAGGAAGCGATAGCAAATATTGTTTCAAAATGGACACATATCCCTGTTAATAAGATGCTTCAAACTGAAATGACTAAAATACTTAATGTTGAAGCAGAGTTAAACAAAGATGTTATAGGACAAAGTAAGGCAACACATGCTGTATCTCGTGCTATTAAAAGAAATAAAGCAGGGTTATCTGATACTAACTCGCCTATTGGTAGTTTTCTATTTTTAGGACCAACTGGTGTTGGTAAAACACAAACTGCTAAAACCCTTGCTAAATTTTTATTTGATAGTGAAGATTCTATGATAAGAATAGATATGAGTGAGTATATGGAAAAACATGCAGTTTCAAGATTAGTTGGTGCAGCCCCTGGGTATGTTGGTTATGAAGAGGGTGGACAACTAACAGAAGCGGTTAGAAGAAAACCATACAGTGTGATTTTATTTGATGAGGTGGAAAAAGCTCATCCAGATGTTTTTAATATTTTACTTCAAGTTTTAGATGATGGACGATTAACTGATAACAAGGGCGTGACAGTTGATTTTACAAATACTATTATAATTTTAACATCAAATTTAGCAAGTGATAAAATTATAAATAACCCACATGCCGAAAATTTAGATGATATGGTTATGGGGGAGTTAAAACAGGCCTTTAAACCAGAATTTCTAAATAGACTTGATGATATTGTAATATTTAATGCACTAGGTCAAGAGCAGATTGTAGATATTGTTGATATATTTTTTAGAGATATTGCTAAAAAAGTTGAGCAAAGAGATATAGAATTAGTTTTAAGTGAAGAAGCTAAACAATATATAGCAGAAGCTGGATTTGATCCGATCTACGGTGCTAGACCACTTAAAAGAGCTTTGTATGAGATAGTTGAGGATAGATTAGCTGACTTGATTTTAGAAGGTCGTGTTGTTGAAGGCTCAAAAGTAGAGTTTAATATGAAAGATGGAGAGATTTCAACCTTAATCACACTTTAAGTAATTTTTATGTATTATTTCGGACTTAAAATTTTATAAGGATATGTCAAATGAAAAGAACATACCAACCCCATAATACACCAAGAAAAAGAACTCACGGTTTTAGAGCTAGAATGGCTACTAAAAATGGTAGAAGAGTTTTAAATCGTCGTAGAGCTAAAGGTCGTAAAAGATTGTCAGTTTAGGCGGATTTGATACACTAAAACTCCACAAAGAGTTTCAGTATATTTACAAAAAAGGAAAAAATCAACACTCGAGTAGTGTTGTACTTTTTTTTCTTCCTCAAAATGGAATTCACAAAGTTGGTTTTACAGCTACCAAAAAAATTGGAAATGCAGTAAAAAGAAATAGAGCAAAACGAAGACTTCGAGCTCTTTTTTGTGAACACTCCAATAACCTCAAAGATGGTACCTATATATTTGTTGCAAAACAATCAATCATAGATATTCCACATGCCAACCTAGAAAAAGATTTTCATAAAGTTATATTTCGTTCATACGGATTTAAAGAAAATAAAAGATGATTAAAAAGTTTTTACTTAAACTATTATGGTTATATCAGAAGTTTTTTACACTTATTGGCTTTGGGTCGTGTAGATATTACCCCACTTGTAGTGAATTTGCACGATTAAACTTCCAAAACAACTCAATTTCAAGTGCTTTTTACCACTCTTTTACTAGAATACTACGATGTAATCAATTATTCGATGGCGGAATAGAGTATCCACTTCTTGATAAGCTATCATGTAAGCCTACAAAGTTAGGGATTGATTCTATAAAATATTGGTTGGTTCCAAATAAAAAAAACCGTTTTTATATCATAAAAAATTTTTCATATAAAGGGTCTTCGTGTTAAATAACATGTCAGCAAATCAAAGATTAATGTTAGCTGTAGCATTATCAGTAGTTTTTTTCGTAATTTATACAGCAATTTTCCCACCAGTTCAACCAGAAAATCAAGATGCTCAAGAGAGTCAAACAGTAGAACTTAAACAAGAGTCTAAAAATATAACAACTGATATTAGTACAAATCAAAAAGTAGAAGCAGCTACAGGTCATGCAATCTCACAACAAGATAAAATTGCTTCAGTTGAATCAAACAATATTGTAACAATTACAAATAAAGATTTTATTTTAAAAATAGATACTTTAGGTCGTATATCTTCAAAAGAGCTTCTTCAAGAGAAGTTTAACGATAAAGATGGTAACCATGCACAGTTAATTCCAGCTTTTGGAACTAAACCGCTTTTTGTAAGATTTTTAGATGATAATCTAAATACAGAATCAACTTCAATCGCATACACTACATCTGTAAGTGAAGTTACTTTAAATAATGAACCACAAAAAGTAATTTTAACTCAAAAATTATCAGATTTAACAATTACAAAAGAGTTGACATTTTATGCCGATGGGCATTATGATGCTGTTATCTCATTATCAAAAGATAAAAGATATTTTGTATATTTAGGTCAAAGACCAACGATTACTGAACAGATGATGACTGTAACTGGTGCTATGATTTATACTGATGATGAGATCTCTACTATCATTGAAGATGGCGATGCCGAGGGTAGAAAAGCTTTTAGTGGTGTTGAACTTATCTCTGCTTTTGATCAATACTCTGCAACAATTATGTATGGTTTCTCTAAAGATACAAATATTATAGTTGAAAGAGATAGAGATGATAATCCTGTAATCTATTTTGATGGACTTCAAACAATGAAGTTTAATGGTTATGTTGGTCAAAAAGAGTTCAAAGTTCTTAAAAATATAGATTCAGTTTTAACAAATGCAATAGAATATGGTTGGTTTACTTTCGCTTCAAAACCACTTTTTGCTCTTCTTTCATGGTTGCATGGAATTATTGGAAACTGGGGTTGGTCTATTATTGCACTTACTATTTTAATTAGAATCGTTCTTTACCCTTTAACATACAAGGGTATGATGTCTATGCAAAAAATCAAAGAGATATCTCCTCAAGTAAAAGAGGTTCAAGCAAAATATAAAGGCGATCCACAACGAATGAATGCTGCTGTTATGGATTTGTATAAAAAACATAAAGCTAATCCACTTGGTGGTTGTTTACCAATGCTTTTACAGATTCCAGTATTTTTTGCAATTTATCGTGTACTTTTAAATGCAGTTGAACTTCAAGGTGCTCCTTGGATGTTATGGATAACTGACCTTTCAAGAATGGATAGTTTTTATGTATTACCTATTTTAATGGGTGCTTCAATGTATTATCAACAAAAACTTACACCAAATAACTTTACTGATCCAATGCAAGAAAAAGTATTTAAATTTTTACCACTTATATTTACATTTTTCTTTATAACATTCCCATCAGGTTTAGTTCTTTATTGGTTCGTAAACAACCTTTTCTCAATAGGACAGCAGTTTATTGTTAATACTCAGTTTGAAAATGCTAAAGATGCTCAGATTGCAGTGCATAAACATGCTCAAAGAGAAGAGAAAAGAAAAGAAGTGGAAAAGAAAGATGATTAAGATTGAAGCAGTTACGCTTGAAGAAGCGTATAAAAATGCCGCAACTTCTCTAGAGTGTTCTGTTACAGAATTAAAGATAGAGGTTGTTCAGTCTCCAAGTAATGGTTTTTTAGGTCTTTTTAAAAAAAGTGCGATTATCGTTGCTGCTAAAGATATAAAATCAACTACTCCTAAGGCTAAAGAAAAAGTTGTAAAAGAAAAAGTTGTAGAAAAGAATGAAGAAAAAACTGTTATAGCAAAATCTTCAGAATCAAAACCAGAAGAGTTGAAAAAAGAGAAAGTTAAAAAAACTGAACAAAAAAAACCAATTAAAAAAGAGAAAAAATCTTCTCAACATATTTTAAATGATACTATTATGCCAACTTCATTTGTAAGTACACAAGATGATGAAGATGAGGAGTATGATGTATCTAATTATCTAGCTGATTATGATGATGAAGAGGATGAGCAAGATACAAAAAATATTTCTGAAATTGCTTTAGTTGTAAAAAAAGAGATAAATAACTTATTTGATTCAACTTGTTTTAAAATTGATTCTATTGAAGTAAGTGGATATGATGAAAACACTCTTTTAATAGAGTTTAAAGGTGATGATGCTGCACTATTAATCGGGAAAGAGGGTTATAGATATAAAGCTCTTTCATATATGATTTTTAACTGGATAAATACAAAATATCAGGTTCAACTTCGTCTTGAGATTGCAGAATTTTTGAAAAATCAAGAGGAGTCTATAACAAAATATTTAGTAGGTGTTTGTGAAAATATAGATAGAGATGGAAGAGCTCAAACTAAGATTCTTGATGGTGTACTTGTTCAAATTGCATTAAAAGAACTTAGAGATAAATATCCGAATAAATATATAGTTATCCGTTCAACTCGTGATGGATTAAAATATATTATCATAAATGACTATCACGCAAACTAAAGATGGATAACGATACAATATCAGCCATTGCTACTGCAAATGGTATAGGCTCTATCGCAATTATACGAATAAGTGGCGATAAAGCTTTAGATATTGCAAAAAAACTCTCAAAAAAAGATTCTTTTTCCCCTAGATATGCAACCCTTACTAATATTTACAGCCAAAATGATGAACTAATAGATGAAGCTATTGTTATCTATTTTGAAGCACCTTTTTCATTTACTGCTGAGCATGTTGTAGAGATTCAGTGTCATGGCGGATTTATTGTCGCTCAATCGATTTTAAAAGAGTGTTTGGCATGTGGAAGTAGGTTGGCAACTGCTGGAGAGTTCTCAAAAAGAGCATTTTTTAATGGCAGAATAGATTTAAGTGAAGCAGAAGCCATTGCACAACTAATAGAAGCAAAAAGTGAAGATGCTGCTAAGATTTTAGCTGCTCAAATGAAAGGTTCACTAAAAGGGTATATAGAAAAAATTCGTGATGATATTATTCATATACTTGCTTACTCTGAGGTTACTATAGATTATGCAGAGGAAGATTTACCCCAAGATTTAGTTAATCAAATAGAGGAACAACTTGAATCTCTTAGTAAATCTTTAAACTCTACTTTATCAGCTTCAAAACAAAGAGAGGGTTTAATGCAAGGTTTTAAAGTAGCCATTGTTGGAAAACCTAATGTTGGGAAAAGTTCACTATTAAATCGTTTAGTTAATTTTAATCGTGCCATAGTTAGTGACATAGCAGGAACAACAAGAGACACGATAGAAGAACAGGTGAAAATTGGAACTCACCTAATTAGAATCGTTGACACTGCTGGAATTCGTGAAGCAAATGATGAGATAGAAAAAATTGGAATACAGAGAAGCTTAGAAGCTATACAAGAGAGTGATATAATTGTAGCACTTTTTGATAGTTCAAAAGATATTGATAGTGAAGATGAGCAAATACTTTCACTTATAAATGCACATGCCAAGAATAAAAAAGTAATTTATATTAAAAATAAAATAGACTTAGAACAAAAGTTTCCACATGCCAAGATTGATTTTGATTTAGAGATAAACTCAAAAGAGAATGTGGAGAGTTTGATTGAACTTTTAAAAAATATTATGGATACAACAAACTCTTCTGATGAGATAATGCTAATCTCACAAAGACAAATCCTAGCAGTTCAAAACACTCTTACAAATATAGAAGAAGCTTTAATCCCACTACAAGACCAAGAATTAGAGATATTTTCTTTTCATCTAAATGAGGCTGTAAAAGAGATGGCAAGCATAACAAGACCTTTTGAAAATGATGAGATGCTAGATAAGATGTTTGGCTCTTTTTGTCTTGGAAAATAAATTAAACCAAGTGAAAAATATGAAATACTTAGCAATAGACTTAGGCTTAAAAAGAATAGGCTTAGCATACTCTGCTCATAAAGATCTAGTAACTCCACTCCCTGCGATTATAAGAAAAAATAGAAATCAAGCCTCAGATGAAGTTAAAAAAGCTATAAAAGAGTGGGAAATTGACACTGTTGTTATTGGCATACCTCTTGGTGGAAGTAGTGAAGATGAGATGAGAAGACGAATATCTCATTTTATGAATCTTGTAGATTTTGATGGTGAATTATTTTATCAAGATGAAGCAGGAAGTTCACTAGAAGCTGAAAATCTAATGAAAGGTGAGATAAAATATATTAGAGATGGAAGAGTTGATTCTATCTCTGCTATGATTATTTTACAAAGATATTTACGAGCAAAATCAATCTAACTTATACTATCTATAACCTAAGAATTATAACTTTTTCAAATCTACCCAACTCTAAAATTTTATCAAAAAAACATCACTTCTTTATAAATAATTTAAGTTTTCTTAGTTACTATTTATGCAGTTGAAGTCCCTTGTTTACGACTATAAGTGGTGCTTTTAAGATAGATTAGTTATGGTTATAAGTATTACAATTTCTAATTTTAAAGAATATTAAAAGGAGAGTATATGCAATTAGGCTTTCTAGTTGATTTACATCTTTGTATGGGATGTAAAGGTTGTGAAATCGCATGTAAGGTGGAAAATGAAGTTCCACTTAGTACATGGAGACTTCGTGTTAAGTATGTGGATGTTGGAACTTTTCCTGAAACAAAAAGAACTTTTACACCACTTCGTTGTAATCATTGTGAGAATGCTCCATGTGAGAGAATTTGTCCAGTATCTGCACTTCATTATTTAGATAATGGGATAGTTAATATTGATAAAGAGAGATGTATTGGTTGTGCTGGTTGTGTTATGGCTTGTCCTTATGGAGCGATTTATATTGACCCACAAACACAAACTGCTGATAAATGTACTTATTGTGCTCACCGTGTTGCTTCATCTATGATGCCAGCCTGTGTTGTTGCCTGTCCAGTTCAAGCAAATATATTTGGTGATTTAGATGATGTAAACTCAAATATCTCTAAATATATTATGAAAAATCAAGCTAATGTTGCTGTTCGTAAGCCTGAAAAGGGAACTAATCCTCATCACTTTTATGTTGGTGGTGGTAATATTAATCTTAATCCACTTGCGTCTCATAGAGTTGATGGACACTCATTGTTCAATAAAATCACTACACTACCAGTAGGAGGACACCACTAATGGCAACACATGAAATTTTAGCAGCAACAAATGCTGTGGTAACTTTAGATGTAGCTTTACCTGGAATAGTTTGGCCTTGGTTAGTTACAGTTAATATGTGGGCAAAGAGTATCGGTACTGGTGTAATTTTTATGCTTTTTTTACTTATCAAGAAATATCCAAATCAAGTTGGTAATCTTAGATTTCAAGTAACTGTAGTATCTATTGTTTTTATACATATATTTTTATTATTTACATTGGCTGATTTACACCAACCATTTAGAATGTGGCATATATTCTTTTATCCGAATGTTACTTCAGCTATTGCTGTTGGTGCATGGATGGCTACTGCATTTGTTGGTTTATTATTTTTATTAGCATTTCTTAGTTTTGTTAAGAAAAATGATGTAGCCTTTGATAAAACTTTAGCATGGGTTGTAGCTTTAGCAATTCCTGTTACTTTATATACTGCTGGACTAATGAGTCAATGTACTGCTAGAGAATTATGGCAAATGCCAACAGAATCTGCTCAAATGATTTTTGCAGCACTTCTTTCAGGTTCAGCATTTATGATTTTAGTATTTGGAAATAAATTGGACTGGGAGGTAAATAAAAGTTTATCTCGTATTTTAGCTTTAAGTGCTTTTATCTCTTTTATTCTTTATATGTCAGAGTATGTATTTGGACCTATGAAAGCAGAAGAACTTGCAGCTGTATTGGAATATATAAAAGGTGATGGAGAATATGCTGTAATGTTTTGGATAGGTCAGTGGATGGCTTATTTATTACCAATATTCTTTATTGTGCTAAGTCGTATTAATAAATCTAAACCAATTTTAAAATTTGCTGCTATTTTAGCATTAGTAGGTCTGTGGATAGTTAAACATGTTTGGCTAATGATTCCACAATTATTACCAATGAGTTAGGGAGAAAAGATTAATGTATTTACAAAGTAGAAGAACATTTTTAAAAGGTGCTGCATTTAGTGTTGCAGGTGTTGCTATTGCTAAAGGTGTATTTACAGCAGATGCTATGGCAGAGTCTGTAACACAAAGCAAGTTTACAAATACTCCAGATTCATTATCATTCTATCCTCCAATGGAAGAGTGGGTTGACTTTAAAGAGTTAGATGGAGATGACTGGAAAAGAGGTGGTATTGATCGCCACGGTGTTAGAAGTGAAGATAATCCTGATGGTATCGAAGTAAATGATTATACTATCGTTCCAACTGCATGTTCTAACTGTGAAGCGGCATGTGGACTAACTGCTTGGATTGATAAAAAAACTTTTACAGTTAAAAAATATATGGGTAATCCTCTTCATCCAGCTTATCGTGGTAGAAACTGTGCAAAAGGTTATGCTACACAATCACAAATGTATGATCCGGATAGAATTGCATTCCCGCTAAAAAGAGCTGCTGGTTCTGCTCGTGGTGAAGGTAAGTGGGTTCGTACAACTTGGGATGAAGCTATGACTACTATCGGTAAAAAGATGGGAGATACACTTCGTAAAGGTGATGAACTTTCTAAAAAATCAGTAATGTTTCATGTTGGTCGTCCAAATGAAAATGGTTTCACTGGTAAAGTATGGCAT